>NZ_DJTP01000009.1:0-109969 GCF_002440405.1 Empedobacter sp. UBA6305
GTTAATCTTATTTGGATTAATGAAGTAATACCAAAAGATTGTATAAACGAAATTCGAAACACGAAAAACGAATTTCGAACTCAATAATGTCAAGATATAGTAGGAACTAAAACCTATTTAAAAATATTAGGGTGACTATAGCTGCAGGGCTCACCTCTTCCCATTCCGAACAGAGAAGTTAAGCCTGCCTGCGCCGATGGTACTGTTACTTACGGGAGAGTAGGTCGTCGCCAGTTTTTATTAAAAGCCTCAAGAAATAATCTTGAGGCTTTTTTTGTGGTTATACTTTTTTGTAAAAAGTACAATGTACAAAGTAAAATGTATTAAGTATAATGTAATTCTTACTTCAACGCATCTCCAAACTATGTTTTATAAAACAAGAAGCTTCCTTTTTACAACTAACTCAGAACTTACTACTCATAACTCTAAAACATGCTTATAATCCCCTCAAGGGGATATTGTTTAGAATTTTATTTTGTAAGCCTTAAATCTTGCGTCTTATAACTTAAGATTCTTCATTTCGCTAAGTTCCAAGTAACAGTATTATTTTTGTTTATAATTTAAATTTAACAAGCGAACGCCCAAATTTATTATCTTTACTCAAAACCTAAACATTATGGAAGAAAATCAATTTGATAATCAATTGTTACCAAAGGAAAGTTGGTTTAAACGCAATTGGAAATGGGTAGTGCCTGTTGGCTGTTTATCGTTTGTCATTTTATTTTTTGGATTGTTAATTGGAGGCGCTTTTTGGGGTTTTAGTAAGTTAACATCTGATAGTGATGTGACGAAACATGCAATCAATATTATCAATCAAAATCCTGAAGTTCAGCAAAAATTGGGTACGGATGTTAAAACGAATGGAATATTTAGTGGAAATATTTCTGTATCGAATAATACTGGAGAAGCTAATATTTCTGTTCCAATAAAAGGGACAAAAGGTTCTGGAACTGCAATTATTGTTGGAGAGAAAGAATTTGATAAATGGAATTATGAAAAGATCGCTGTTCAGGTTGATGAAACTGGAGAAGTTATTGAAATAAATAAAGTAAAAGAGTAAGCTAACGAATGAGTTAGCTTTTTTTGTTTTACATTATTGATAAAGATTTAATTGTTTATTCAAAATAATAATTTTACTTTTGATTAACATTTGGTGCGAACTTAATCGTTCGGTAACAGGGAATCAGGTGAAAATCCTGAACAGACCCGCTGCTGTAAGCTCCATATTTTTTTTAGATACATAGATCCACTGTTCATAAAATGGGAAGGATTTCTAAAAAAGGAGTAAGTCAGAAGACCTACCAAAATGATAAATGTTGAATGCTTTCGGGGACTAAAGCGTGAAGTTCAAATTTTGGATAGGTTCGTCCTTTCAATACTTCTTCATACACTCTCGTTAGCAACAATTGATTATTGCTAAATGAGAAATCTAAAAACTATAATTATTTGTTGCAGCTTGATTTTGCTTTCATGTCGCATTGCCTCTGCGCAAATTATTCATGATAGTATTTTAGAGCTTCAGCAAGTTAATATCTTAAAGAATAATGCAAAAGCCGTTGTTCCTGTTCAGGAATTGAAGGGAGAGCAACTAGAGGCTTTAAATAGCCATTCTGTGGCTGATGCTGTTCGTTTTTTTGCAGGTGTGCAAATCAAAGATTACGGTGGAGTTGGAGGTTTAAAAACTATTGATGTTCGTGGGATGGGATCTCAACATGTTGCAGTTTTTTATGATGGAATTCAATTGGGAAATGCACAGAATGGAATTGTCGATTTAGGGAAATTTTCTTTAGACGATATGGAAGTGATTTCTTTATATAATGGTCAAAAAAGTAATATTTTTCAATCGGCGAAAGATTATGCTTCTGCTTCAGCTATTTATCTTCAAACCAAAAAACCTGTTTTTATTGGTGATAAAAAAACAAATGCTACACTTCGTTATAAGCTAGGTTCGATTCAATTAATCAATCCTTCTATTCGTATTGAACAAAAAATTACGGATAGATTATCAGCTGTTTTGAGTGCTGAATATGTTAAAACTAATGGTGTATATAAATTCCGTTATCAACGCAAAAATTTGGATGGAACAACTGCATACGATACAGTTTTGAAACGTAGAGATGGACAAGTTGATGCGAAACGTTTGGAATTAGGATTGATCGGAAAAGGAAATCAATCGAATTGGAATGTAAAAGGATATTTATATGATTCTGATCGTGGAATTCCTGCCGCAATTGTTCGTGGTCGATTTGATGGACGCGGACAAACTTTGGTTGATCGAAATTATTTTGTTCAAGGAAAATATGAAAAACGATTCAGAAATTTTCAATCGAAGATAAACGCAAAATTTGCTTACGATTTCACCCATTATACAGATACAGTTTCGACCGTAAAAACAGAAAATAAGTACACACAACGCGAGTTTTATGTGTCTTGGGCAAATCTTTATTCGATTACAGATAATTGGGATGTGAATGTTGCAACAGATTATCAGTTTAATAATATGGGAGCTGATTTAAAGAATTTTTCTTTTCCTACTCGTCATACAAATCTTGTTGCGTTCGCGTCTACTTATCGTCTTGGACGTTTGAGTTTACAAGGAAGTTTATTAGGAACTTTTGTAAAAGAATCAGTAGAAATGAACACAAGTGCTCCAGATAAAAATGTATGGACGCCAACAATTATCGCCAATTATCAACCATTCAAATCTCATGATTTTAATGTCAGAGCATTTTACAAACGTATTTTTAGAATGCCAACGTTCAACGATTTGTATTATACAAATATTGGTTATTCTAATCTTCGACCAGAATATTCAACGCAATATAATGTTGGTTTTACCTATTCAAAATCAACTCCAAATTTTTTCAAAAATATTACAATTCAAGCCGATGCTTTTTACAATGAAGTAACTGATAAAATTGTTGCTGCGCCTTCGGGAAGCCTGTTTCGTTTTACGATGTTGAATTTGGATGAAGTTAGAATAAAAGGGTTGGATGTTAAAATTCGATCAACATTCCAACTAGGAGAAATAGAAGTTTCACCAATGCTTAACTATGGTTTTTTGCAAGCGTTGGATTATTCGAATTCGAAGAAAAGTTACTACAAAAATCAAATTCCATATACACCAAAACATAGTGGCTCTTTTGTGTTAGCTGCTTCTTATAAAACGTGGAATTTTAATTACAGTTTTATTTATGTGGGCGAACGTTACAATGTTCATCAAGATAATATTAAAATAAATCGTCTTAATCCTTGGTTTACAAATGATTTAGGAATACATAAAGAATTTAGGTTGAATCAAAATTTGTTCAAAGTTTCTTTTGAATTAAATAATATTTTGAATCAGCAATATGATGTGGTTTTAAATTATCCAATGCCAGGAAGACAATTCAAACTAATACTAAGCGCAAACTTATGAGAAATTTCAAACAATTATTCGTCTGTTTTTTTACAGCAATCACTTTTTATGCTTGTCAACAAGATACTTATTTGATTGAGAAAGAAGAAGAAGGTGTAACTGATCCCGAAAAAACAGATGTCGTTGGTTTTTATTTGCTAAACGAAGGAAATATGGGAAGCAATATGGCTACGGTAGATTATATGGACTTTACAACAGGAACTTATAATCGAAACATATATGCAACCGTAAATCCTACTATGGTAAAGGAATTGGGAGATGTTGGGAATGATATCAAAATTTATGGAAATAAGTTATATGCGGTTATCAACGTATCAAATTTTATCGAAGTAATGGATGTAAGAACAGCCAAACATCTGGGAACAATTCCTTTAGAAAATGGTCGTTACATCACGTTTGCAAATGGGAAAGCTTATGCATCTTCGTATGCTGGTCCTATTACAATCGATCCGAAAGCTCCTTTGGGAAAAGTGGTCGAAATAGATACGATTAATTTATCGGTTACGCGACAAGTGACCGTAGGTTATCAGCCAGAAGAATTAGAAGTTGTTGGGAATAATTTGTATGTAGCAAACTCAGGAGGATATCGAGTTCCTGAATATGATAAAACGGTTTCTGTGATTGATTTATCAACATTTAAAGAAACTAAAAAAATTGATGTTGAAGTAAATCTTCATCGTTTAAAAAAAGATGCAGATGGCGATTTATATGTGACTTCTCGTGGCGATTATTACAACGTTCCATCAAATCTATATGTGTTGGATAGTAAAACGCATCAAATCAAAAAGAAATTTGATATTCCTGTTTCTAACTTTACAATTGTTGATAACAAACTCTATTATTATTCAAACGAATTTAGTTACACAACTTTCGAATACACAAAAACTTATGGTGTAATTGATACCAAAACAGAACAAGTTATCAACAAAACATTGGTCAATGATCCTGTTATTAATGAAATCGAAACGCCTTACGGAATTGCTGTAAATCCTCAAACCAAAGATCTTTTTCTAACCGATGTCGGAAATTATGTTTCGATGGGTTACATCTATTGTTTTGATAAAAATGGTGCTTTTAAATGGAAAACTGCCGCTGGAAATATTCCTGCTCACTTTGCTTTTGTCTATAAATAAAATTTACATATGAAATATTCTAAAATCTTACTAACCGCACTAAGTTTTGTTTTGATACAAAGCTGTAGTGATGATGAAAACATTATCGAGATTAATCCTGATAATGCTACTTTACAAGTATCTTATGATGCAACACGTTTAAAAATTGTTTTAATTGAACCAACTGTTTCTGGTTTCGAAAATGCAACATATACATGGAAACTTGGCAATGAAATTATTGGCAATGAGAAAACTTTAGGTTTTGTTTCTGATAAAGTTGGTGCTTATGATTTAACATTAGAAATTACTTCAGGAGTAACTTCTAAAACGATAAAAACAAAGGTTAATGTTACACAAGAATTATCTACTTACAGTAAATATATTTCTCAAGTCTTTGATTATTTGCCAGCAGTTGGACAATTCACAAATGCTTTACCAGCTTATGTAACAGGAGAAACTCAAGCTGATATGACAGCCAAAGCTGCTAAGGCTTTAGTAGGAGAAAAATCTACAATGATTACACTTGGAGGTTACGGAGGATATGTGGTATTTGGTTTTGACCATACGATTATGAACCAACCAAACAAACGCGATTTTAAAGTTTTAGGAAATGGTTTTGCTGGATCTTCTGAACCTGGAATTGTGATGGTTGCATATGATAAAAATAAAAATGGAAAACCAGATGACGACGAATGGTACGAAATTGCAGGAAGTGAGTACACGAATCCAAATACAATAAAAAATTACACTATAACGTATACTAAGCCAGACGAAAATAAAACGCCTGTAAAAGGTACTATTGGATGGCAAACAGATATTGAGTATATAAAATGGTCTGATAATCAAGGAAATTCAGGTTATAAAACTAAAAACAGTTATCATAAGCAATCATATTATCCATTGTGGTTTGGTTCGGATCAGTTAAAATTTACAGGTACACTTTTGGAAAGCAATTATACAGAGAAAAATGGTATTTGGACTGGTAAACAATATGCTTATGGTTATGTAGATAATGCACCAAATAATAGCGAAGATTCAAACATTGATATCGATTGGGCTGTTGATAAAAATGGTAATCCAGTTAAGTTAATGGGAATCGATTTTATCAAAGTTTACACAGCAACAAATCAAGAAGCAGGTTGGTTAGGCGAAATCTCAACAGAAGTTGCAGGAGCTTACGATTTACATCTATAATTAACACTAAATATTTTTTATAAACCGTCGAGTTGTTACGATGATGAGACGGTTTTTTTACAATTATTTCATCAATATGAAGACTATAAATTTACAATTTGCAAAAAAACTTTTTTTTAATCTATTAATCATCGCGTCATCTATCACATTTTTGTCATCATGTAATGATGATGATTATAAAAATGAGGTAGTTGAGTTAAAAAAATACCAAACATTAGATGTTTCTAAGTTCGATCTTTCGAAAGGAATTTCAACTTCTGGAGGTAAAATTTGGGAAGGAACATATAAAGAAGATACAGATTTAATTTTAGGAATTTTCAAACTAAAGCATACTGCTTGGCCCGAATATTTAACATGGATGGGATTCACGGTTTCTAATAGTAATGATAATTCTGATCAAATAAAGAATGAAGGAGGTTGGTTAGATAATCAATGGGGAACTATGGCAAAAGGAGGAGCAAATGGACAAGGAACACCTTTTTTGGTTTCTTTTGCAGATCATAAACCATCAGAAAAAGTTTTGAAATATGGAGAAGAAGTTAAGATTGACAGATTTTCTAGTGTAGTAGAAATTTTGGATATGGCGAATAAATATAAAGCCAAAAGTGTAAAATTAGCGATTAGTCCTTGGTCTTACTATGGAATTATGAACGGAGATGCTTATGCAAGAAAATTTGAAAAAGGAGATTATTTCGCTATTCATATTTATGGAGTTTCGGCTAATAAGCAATTAACAACAGAAAAACCTGTGACACATTACTTTGTTGATTTCAGAAATGGAGTAAATAACATTTCAACAACTTGGCAAGATGTTGATCTTTCGTCTTTAGGAGAAGTCAAGTATTTAATGTTTTTCTTAGAAACAACCGATGTAGGAAATTGGGGAGCAAATACAGCATTATACTTTACAATGGATAAATTAAAAGTAGAAAAAATTCAATAAATCTCATTTCTAAATATTTTTATCCGAGGCTGTCATTTTTGGATGATGGTTTCGGATTTCTAAAAAAAAAATACATGAAAAAATTTTTACTTTCGATTTTTACAATAGTAGCAATTCAAACAAGTTTTGCACAAACAAAAGAATACACAAATGGTGTTTTTATTCTGAATGAAGATTGGTTTGGTCATGCAAATGGATCAATTAATTTTATGAATCCAGATTATTCTATTGATTATAATATTTACAAAACTGCGAATACCAATGAAGAGTTAGGTGTAACGCCTCCTTTTGCAACAATTTATGGTGATAATTTTTTCATTGTTTCAAAACAAGGAAATCGTTTAGTTGTAGCTGATTCGAAAACTTTACAGAAAAAAGCCAGCTTCGAAACAATTGGTGGAGACGGAAGAAGTTTTGTAGGTGTTGATGCTAAAACAGGATATTTAGGAACTTCAAGTGGACTTTATTTGTTTGATATTGAAAACTTGAAATTAGGATCTTTAATTGAAGGTGCTGATAAATTTGGTGCTTTAGCAAATATTATTCGAACTTCTACTTATGTTTTTGCCGTAACTCAAAAGGGTGGAATATTAGTAATTGATCCAAACACTCACAAAATTAAGCAAACGATTGCTGGAAGTTTTATTTCTGTAATACAATCTAAGGATGGAAATGTTTGGGGAGCATTGGCAAATAAATTAGTCAAAATAAATCCTGTTACTTTAGAAACGACAGAAATATCGATTCCAACGAAAACAATTCCGAATACTTGGGGAGCGTGGAATGCTGGAAGTTTTAGTGCTTCAACCCAAGAAAATTCAATTTACTTTTTCCCAGGCGCAGGTTGGTCTGTTAGTCCAACAATTGTAAAATATGATGTGGATAAAAATGAATTCAATGAGAATTTTGCTACAATTCCTGGTCAAGATACAAATCCTAAACAAATGCCTTATGGAGCAGGTTTGCGTGTAGATCCACGAACAGATGAGTTAATCATCATAACTACAACATCTCAATATAATAAGCACTGGATTCATAAATTTGATAATAAAGGAAATTTAACGAAAACAATTCCTTTGACTGATTATTATTGGTTCCAATCTTTACCTGTTTTTCCAGATAATGCAGCACCAATTATCAATGATTTAGAAACAACTTATCAAATTAACACAGCAACAACAATTGATTTGAAAGATAAAGTTTCGGATGTTGATAATTTATCAGCAGCGATTGTAAAAGATTTAGAAATCATTGAAAATGATGATGTAGCTGAAATTTCGATTAATGATAAGGAAGAATTAGTAATTAATCCATTAAAAAATGGAACAGCTAAAATCAAAATTTCTTTCAATTCGAATGGAAAAGTTGTTTCACAAAACATCACAATTTCATCAACTGTTTTAGGAACAAGTGATCTAAATAAATCATCAATTAATGTTTATCCAAATCCTGTTAGCAATGTATTGTTTATCGAAACAAATGAAGCTTCAAAAGCTGAAATTTTCGCTATTACAGGAGCTAAAATGACAGAGAAAACACTTCAAAAAGGGAAAAATCAATTAGATGTTTCTTCTTTACCAAAAGGTGTTTACATCATAAAAATTAACAATTCTACTTTCAAAGTAATCAAAAAGTAGTGTGTTATTTATTTGTGGAAAAAAGGTTGAGCATTGCTCGACCTTTTGTTTTTATTAAATATTTATTCCATACGTATTTTTTATTTCGGCCATCACAAAAGAACTGTGTGTACTTCCGATGCTTTCTAAAGCGCCCAATTTATTGAAAACAAAATCTTGATATTGCTTCATATCCAAAACTTGTACTTTTAAGATAAAATCATATTCACCCGAAATATTATAACATTCCACCACTTCATCAATCAACAAAATATCTTCCACAAGTTTATTCCCAATCGTGCGATCATGTTGTTTTAGCTTGATGCTGCAAAAAACCATAAAGCCTTTGTTCAGCTTTTCCGCATCTAAAACCGCTCTATAATTTTTGATATAACCTTGTTGTTCCAACCTTTTTATACGTTCAAAAACGGGCGAAGGAGATAAATTAACTAAAGCAGCAATTGCTTTTACTGTCAATTTTGAGTCTTTTTGTAGAATTCTTAATAATTCTAAATCGGTTTGATCTAATGTTTCCATCCAAATAATATTCTTTTCAACACAATATTTTATTGTTGTTTAAGTGTTTTGTTTTGTAAAATTAATCATAATAGGTTGTATAATCTTATTTTTTCAAGTTTTACAATCGTTTATTTTGTCTTGTTACATTTGTAAAGAAATAAACAATAAATTATTGGGAAATCGTTTGAGAATCACGAGCTGTCGCGCAACTGTGAGTAATGGAAATTACAAGTCAGATTACCAATAGAAACAAAAGATGATACTTTCGCGATTTGAAGTCTGTCTGTCAAAATAGGTTTACTATTTATCAACTCGCGTTTGTGTTTTTTGAACATTAAAAAAACAATCAAAATGCAAACACAAATTTTAGGTTATCCAAGAATTGGCGCTAACCGTGAACTAAAAAAAGCCTGCGAAAATTATTGGGCAGGTAAAATTGAACTACAAGCTTTATTGCAAACAAGCCGTACAATTACCAAACAAAATTGGGCGCTGCAACAAGCTGCTGGTATAGATTTAATTCCGTGTAACGACTTTTCTTTTTATGATCAAGTTTTAGATTTTACGTTATCAGTTGGTGCAATTCCAGCGCGTTTCAATACGGTTGCGCTAAATAAAAAGAACACCGAATTAGACTTGTATTTTGCGATGGCAAGAGGCTTTCATAAAGATAATTTAGATATTACAGCGATGGAAATGACAAAATGGTTTGATACCAATTACCATTATATCGTTCCAGAATTTGTAAAAAATCAAGAATTTAAATATTTCTCAAATTCTATCGTAAACGAATTTATCGCTGCAAAAAAAGAAGGTTTTAATCCAAAAACAGTTTTAATTGGACCAATTACTTATTTATTATTAGGAAAAGAAAAAGAAGAAAGATTTGATCGAATTGATTTAATTCAGAATTTATTGCCAGTTTACTTTGAAATTATTCATGATTTAATCAATCATGGAGCAAATACAATTCAGTTCGACGAGCCTTTTTTAGCTTTAGATTTAGATGAAAACTCGAAAACGGCTTATCAAGAAGTTTACAAAAAAATAAGAAAAGAATTTCCTCAACTTACAATTCAGGTCGCAACTTATTTTGATGGATTGAAAGATAATACAGCTTTAGCAATCAATTTACCAATTGATATTTTGCATCTTGATTTGGTTCGTGACGAAAATCAAATCGATGAAATATTGAATCAATTTCCTTCTCAATTAAAACTTTCTTTAGGTTTAGTTGATGGTCGAAATATTTGGAAAAATGATTTTCAAAAATCACTTTCAACCATAGAAAAAGTTGTGAACAAAATTGGAGAAAAACGTGTTATTATTTCAACCTCTTGTTCATTATTACATTCGCCTTGTGATTTAGATTTAGAAACAAATGAAAAAAATCTTCCAACAACAATCAAAGATTGGTTTGCATTTGCGAAGCAAAAATTGGAAGAAGTTGCTTTCTTAAAAAATTATTTTTCAAACCCGAATGACGAAAAATTGATTCAACAATATGAAGTGAATCAATTCTCTATCAATAATAGAAAAAATTCTCAATTAATTCATCAAACTCAAGTTAAAGAACGAGTAAATGCTATAAAAGATGAAGATTATAATCGTACAAATAGTTTTGGACAGCGAAAAATTGTGCAACAAAATGTGCTGAATCTTCCACCTTTTCCTACGACGACAATTGGCTCTTTTCCACAAACACAAGAGGTGAGAAGTTGGCGTGCGAAGTATAAAAAAGGAGAATTATCTGCCGAAGAATATGATGTTTTATTGAAACAAGAAACCAAGCGTACAATAGAATGGCAAGAGGAAATTGGCATTGATGTTTTGGTGCATGGTGAATATGAACGCAATGATATGGTGGAATATTTTGGTGAAAAAATAGCAGGATTTGTCTTCTCTAAAAATGGTTGGGTTCAGAGTTATGGAACGCGTTGTGTAAAACCGCCGATTATTTTTGGTGATGTTTATCGCCCTGTTCCAATGACGGTTTATTGGTCGAAATATGCACAATCTATCACAGAACAAAAAGTAAAAGGAATGTTGACAGGACCGGTTACGATTTTGCAATGGTCTTTTGTTCGAGATGATCAACCAAGATCTACGACGTGTAAACAAATTGCATTGGCGATTCGAGATGAAGTTTCGGATTTAGAAAAAGCTGGAATTAAAATTATTCAGATTGATGAGCCTGCAATTCGAGAAGGTTTACCATTAAGAAAAGATGAATGGCAAAATTATTTGAAATGGGCTGTTGATTCGTTTAAATTAGCCTCAAGTAATGTTGATAATTCTACGCAAATTCATACGCATATGTGTTATTCAGAATTCAACGATATTATTCAAAATATTGCTGATTTAGATGCGGATGTCATTACAATTGAATGTTCGAGAAGTCAGATGGAATTATTAAATGCTTTTTCAGATTTCAATTATCCAAATGATATTGGACCTGGAGTTTATGATATTCACTCGCCTCGCGTTCCGTCGAAAGAGGAAATGGTTGATTTGATAGAGAAAGCGGCAAAAGTTATTCCAGCAGATCAATTATGGGTAAATCCTGATTGCGGACTAAAAACGCGTCATTGGGAAGAAACCGAAAAAGCATTAATCGAAATGGTTGCGGCGACAAAAGAATTAAGAAAAATATATACGCCAAAAGCGATTTAAGCTTAACATCCTACTTTAATGACTTAATAAGTAGTGTTGTGTTATTTATTTGTGAAGAAAGGTTGAGCATTGCTCAACCTTTTGTGTTTTAATAATAATTTATCGTTCGTTTTACAACATATTTCAATTCTCCATTGATTGAAATAGAAGCTTTTATCCAATTATTTTTCGAATCATATTCATACGAAACTTGATAAGAAGTTAAAACAGTTTGTCCATTTCGGAAGGATTGTTTTTTGAAGTTTACAATTTCATTTTTCGAATCAAAATCAGCTTGATAAGCTAACGTTTTATTGGCGTCAAATGATTGTAATTTTGAAATGTTTCCATTCTCAAAAAACATTATTTTGCTCGAATTTCCAGCAATTTCTTCCTGAAAAATAGGTGTTTCTTTATCATAAATATAATACGATTTTCGCCCTTTTTTTCCATCAAAAGAAGTCATTTCATCCAAAACCAATAAACCATTTTTGTTATATGTCAAATTATTCTCACTAATCGTAGAACCTTCCACTTTTGTCGTGATTTTATCCAACTTATTCGAATAATTAAAAATCGTTTCATAACTCGATTTTGACGATTTCCCTTCAATATTTTCTGTCAAGTTTATCAACCGATTTTTATTGTCATAAACAAAGGTTTTGTCGGAAGCAATTCGTTTTGGATCTTCACCATTGTTAATAACTGTATTTGTCTGTTTATCAATAAAATTTGAGTTATTGTAGTCGTAATTAACATAGTTATAAACAGCTAATTTTCCTTGATAATCCAAATAATTTGTTCGCTTTGTTAACAATCCTTTTTGATTAAATTCTAACGAAATTTGATTGTAAAATTCATTATCCAAAAAAGGTAAAGTTGTGGTATTTCCTTTTGCATCTGTTGCAGTTGAAGTCACTTTTTCAACCTTTCCTTTCAGATTAAAATCAGCTAAAGTTGTTTTAACTTCATAATCATTTGTCGAAATTTTTTGTGCAAAATTAGCTTGTGATGCAGCCAAACAAATTGTCGTTAAAATTATTTTTTTCATGTTTTGTTTAAAATTGATAAGCGATCTTAAAGTTAAGATTTAAATTGAAATCTGTAGAAGAACCTTCTTTTTTATAATGATTTTCTAAACCGC
This sequence comes from Empedobacter sp. UBA6305, assembly GCF_002440405.1. NCBI lineage: Bacteria > Pseudomonadati > Bacteroidota > Flavobacteriia > Flavobacteriales > Weeksellaceae > Empedobacter > Empedobacter sp. UBA6305. The sequence continues at coordinate 12,599 of NZ_DJTP01000009.1, forward strand.
CCATAAAATCATCAAAAATTCGAGTATCAACACTTTCTAAATTTGTAACATTCGAATATTTTACATTTCTATTTTTTACACCCAAACCAACTTTTGGAATAAAAACTAATCCTTTATGAGTTGGAATAAAAATATTGTAATTGATATTCAATCCATATTTTATTCGTTTATAATCGGCTTCGTCATACGAATATAAATACGAAAAATTTTGAGCATCATTTCGGTAATATTCACCATTTTCAAGATGATCGGTGTGATGAATATAGAAAAACTCGGAAGAAATAAGATGTTTTACTCGTCTGTTTTCGCTTAGATTGATAAAAAATTCTGGTCGAATCTCAAAAAGTTGATAATCTTCGTTGATTTTATATTTTGGTTTGTGGCTAACAGGAATGCTATGATAACTTCCGTAGCCAATTTCAGAGCCAATCCAATAACGCTCGTTCAGTTTATAGATGTATCCAAAAGTCCATCTTGGAGGCGATAAAGCTGCTGAAAGAACGCTAAAAGTGATGACATTTTTGCGTTCATCGTTTGATTTTTCTTGTGCAGAAATCAATTGTCCAAAACCAATGACGAATAAAAAAAGTAAAAAATTCTTTTTCATATAAATAGTGTTTAAAAGAAAGAGAATCATTTACTTAAAAGGTTGCGTGAACCAAGATTATTTTGAAGTTAATTATTTCTTCAATTCATACCAAAAGCAATCCAAATCCCACATGTCCAGATGAAAAGTTTCAGTGACTTCGAAACCTATTTTTTCTAAAACATTTCTTGATGCTGCATTTTCTGTATGTGTTATGGCATTTAGTTTAAAATCAATCATATTTTCGTTATAAAAATCCATGCAAGCTTTCGCAGCTTCTGTTGCATAACCTTTTCCCCAAGTTTCTTTACGGTAACGATAGCCAAAATCTAAGAAATCAAATCGATTATTCATCGCCTCTTTTTCGGTCATGTATTTAAAACCAGTCCAACCAATCATTTTTCCCGATTCTTTCTCTATAACAGCCACTCGTCCATGTCCAAGTTCGTTGTATTGAATCAATAAGTTTTCGATGATTTCTCTTGTTTCATCAATCGTTTTAATTGGTTGATTTTTCAGAAATGTATGCACTTCTGGTTGAGAATCCATCTCATAAAAATCCTGCAAATCATCCATCGTAATTGGACGAATTATTAAACGCTCCGTTTCTAAAGTTGGTAAATATTTCATATTTATTGAGTTAAGAATAATCTTTATTGTAAATCAGATTAAATTATTTTTATATTTACAGCTAATCTATTACTAAAATACATAAAATGAAACAACAAAAAGTATCTAATGCTTTTATAGCAGCTTCTTGGATTGCTTTAGGCTCGGGAATGATTGGATATATTATTGGATTGACGCGCGCCGAAATGGAATTAAACGAGAAAGGTTATTACTTTACCGTTCTTTTATTTGGACTTTTCGCAGTAGTATCTTTGCAAAAAGCTGTTCGAGATCGATTGGAACAAATCCCTGTAACCGATATTTATTACGGAATTTGTTGGTTTGGAACTATTGCTTCAATCACGCTTTTAATCATAGGTCTTTGGAATGCAACAATCTTACCTTCGGAGAAAGGTTTCTATGCATTTGCTTTTTTATTGGCAATTTTTGGGGCTATTGCTGTGCAAAAAAATACAAGGGACAATATGGCTAATTAATATGTTTTGGGCGTTCCCTACGGGCGGGCTTTTCGTTACAATCTTTGCTATTCAGCAAAGGATTTTCACTACAATCCCTAACGCAAAATAAAAGTAAAAGCCTCGCAATTGCGAGGCTTTTACTTTTATTTTTGAAACCGTCAATTCGAGTGAAATTCTGAAAGAATTTAGTATCGAGAATAAGGTTTTAAAATTCTGTTCTCGATACAATTTTTATACATTTCATTTCTAAAAATCACTCGAACTGACGAATTTTATCCAACGATATTAATGATTTTTCCAGGAACAATAATAATGTTTTTCGGAGTACGATCACCCAATTGTTTGATTGTACGTTCGTCGTTCATTACAATTTCTTGAATTTCTTCTTTCGATAACGACAAAGGTAATTCTAACAAAAATTTCATTTTACCATTGAATGAAACTGGATATTCTTTAGCATCTGCAATCAACCATTTTTCTTCGAAAACAGGGAAATCTGCATGTGCAATTGACGTTTCATGTCCTAATTTTGACCACAATTCTTCTGCAATATGCGGTGCATAAGGAGAAATAATAATAGCCAAAGGCTCTAAAATTGCACGTTTAGTTGTTTTTAATTTTCCTAATTCGTTTGCAGCAATCATAAAAGTAGAAACCGATGTATTAAAAGAGAAATTGTTTACATCTTCGTCCACTTTTTTGATGGTTTGATGCAACACTTTCATTTCTTCTTTTGTTGGTTCATCTTCCGAAACAAAAAATGTTTCTTCTGTTCCTGAATGATACAATCTCCAGAATTTTTTCAAGAATGAATAAACGCCAGATAAACCTTGTGTATTCCATGGTTTAGATTGCTCAACTGGACCTAAAAACATTTCGTATAAACGTAAAGAATCTGCTCCATATTGATTACAAATATCATCAGGATTTAAAACATTGTAATAAGATTTTGACATCTTTTCAACCTCGCGTCCTGTGATGTATTTACCATCCTCTAAGATAAATTCTGCATTAGCAAAATCTTCTCTCCAAGTTTTGAATTTTTCTGTATCTAATTCGTCGCCTCCATCTTTTAACAACTTAACATCAATACGGATTGGAGTTGTTTCATGCTGATCTTTCAAAGATTTGGAAACAAAAGTATTTGTTCCATTAATTCTATATGCATAAGCGGTCATTCCCAAAATCATTCCTTGGTTAATCAGTTTTTTTGCATATTCATCTGTAGGAACGAATCCTTTATCAAACAAGAATTTTTGCCAAAAACGAGAATACAACAAGTGACCAGTCGCGTGCTCAGATCCACCCATGTACAAATCTACATTTTGCCAATAATCAACCGCTTCTTTTGATACAAACTCGTTGTCATTTTTTGCATCCATGTAACGTAACCAATACCAAGAAGAACCTGCCCAACCTGGCATAGTGTTCAATTCGATAGGGAAAATTGTTTCATTGTTGATTAAACTATTGTCTACAACTTGATTAGTTGTTGTATCAAAAGCCCATTTTGTTGCACGCCCTAATGGTGGCTCACCTTCAGATGTTGGTAAATATTCGTCCACTTCAGGTAAAATAATTGGTAAAGCTTCTGTAGGAATTGTGTAAGGCATCCCGTCCTTGAAGTAAACAGGAACCGGTTCTCCCCAATATCTTTGACGAGAGAAAACAGCTTCGCGTAAACGGAAGTTTGTTTTTCCTTGTCCAAAACTTTTTTCTTCTAAAGCTTCAATCGCTTTTGCAACCGCTTGTTTATAATCTAATCCGTTTAAGAAATCAGAATCTTGTAATTCGAATCCACCTTTTTCTGTAAAAGCAGCTTCAGAAATATCTTGATTTTTGAAAATATTAATAATTGGTAAATTGAAATGATTTGCAAAAGCAAAATCACGTTCATCACCAGCAGGAACAGCCATTACAGCTCCAGTTCCATAAGAAGCCAATACGTAATCACCAATCCAAATCGGAATTTGTTTTCCTGTAAATGGATGAATGGCGTAAGCCCCGGTAAATTCTCCTGTAATATTTTTAGCATCCGCTAAACGATCACGTTCAGAACGTTTTGAAGTATAATCGACATAAGCATCAACTTTTGCTTTGTTTTCTGCTGTTGTAATTTGAGAAACTAAAGGATGCTCTGGCGCTAATGTTACATAAGAAACACCAAAAACAGTATCAGGACGAGTAGTAAAAACTTCAATTTTGTCATCGTTTCCTACAACATCAAAAAAGATTGATGCACCTTGCGATTTACCAATCCAATTTTTTTGAGATTCTTTGATCGGATCTGGCCAATCTAATTTATCTAAACCAGTTAATAAACGATCAGCGTAAGCCGTGATACGCATCATCCATTGTGTCATTTTTTTGCGCACAACAGGGAATCCTCCACGTTCAGATAATCCGTTAATTACTTCGTCATTCGCTAAAACAGTTCCTAAATCTGGACACCAGTTTACTTCTGCTTCTGCTAAGAAAGTTAAACGATATTTTAATAAAATTGCTTGTTGTTCTTTTTCAGAATAGGCATTCCATTGCTCTGCCGTAAAGATTTCAATATCATCATCTGCCACAGCATTTACATTTGCATTACCTTCAGTTTTGAATGTTTCAACTAATTTTGAAATGGATTCAGCTTTATCGGTTGAATTATCATAATATGAATCAAATAATTGATTGAAAATCCATTGTGTCCATTTATAATATTCAGGTTCTGAAGTTCTGATTTCACGATCCCAATCGTATCCCAAACCAATTTTTTTCATTTGGTTCTCGTAACCAGCAATCACATTTCCTTGTTTATCAACACCACCTTCGATATTCGTTGTTGTTGTAATCGCAGGATGTTGACCAGTTTGGATAGCATATTGTTCCGCAGGCAAACCAAAAGAATCGTAACCCATTGGGTGTAAAACGTTGAAACCCTTTAATTTTTTGTATCGAGAATATATATCAGACGCAATGTATCCAAGTGGATGACCTACGTGTAATCCTGCTCCAGAAGGATAAGGAAACATATCTAATACGTAAAATTTAGGTTTTTCTGATTGATTTTCAGCTTTGAACGTCTTGTCTTCAATCCAAAATTTTTGCCATTTTGGTTCGATTTCATTCGGATTATATTGCATTATTGGAAGTTATATTAAAATTAAATTTATGCAAATTTACATTTTTTATGTATCTTTTAGGATAGAATGGCGATATTTGTACATTAACAATCAACAACTAAACCAAATCCATGAAAAAAGAATTGATATTATATTATATCGGTATCCTTATTTTTTTTACTGTCCTTATTTTTTCTGTTCGTCATATTGTAAATACAACACGTATTTTTGTGGGGTACGAAGATGGTTTTAATCCTATTAATATCAAATGGAATTTTGATAAAAAGGATTCAACACTTCGTGTCAAAGATCCTATTTATGTCAGAAGTGATTATTATTTGATTGATTATAAAGACAAAGCATTCTTAAAAAAAGATACAGTTCTTTATGCTGAACTTTTTGAGGATTCATTGGCTGTAAAAGGAAATGTATTGAATTTGAAACCTCCTTATTTTTTGTGGAAAGAGGCAAAAAACGACACGTTGAAAGTTTTTAAACACAACATTACCTTGAAGTTTACGAAGCGAGAATAGTATTAAGCTTTCTGTAAATAGAACGAAAAAGTAGAGCCTTTTCCTATTTTACTTGTCACATAAATTTTCTGTTTATGAGCTTCTAAAATATGTTTTACAATTGCCAAACCTAATCCAGATCCACCATTGTTACGATTTCGAGATTTATCAATTCGATAAAAACGTTCGAAAATTCGGTCAATGTCTTCTTGTTTTATCCCAACGCCTTGATCTTTTATTGAGATTTGAATTTTATCATCATATTCTTCAAAATCGATGTCAATTTCTGTATTTGGATTAGAATAATTGATGGCGTTTACGATCAAATTGATTAAAACCTGTTGAATTTTCTGAATATCACCTACAACTTTTATTGGTTGATGAATAGGATAATTTAGAGAAATTTTGATGTTATTTTTTTCAGCTTTAATTTCTAATAAATCAATAACGTCTTGTACAAGCGCCGTCAAGTTGAAAACTGAAAATTCGATATTGATTCGTCCACGTTCAAGCTCTGCAATCATGTCCAAATCTTTGACCAAATAAATCAATCGATCAACCGATTTATTGATTCGGTTTAAGTATTTATCGCGAATAGATTCATCTTCAACTCCGCCTTCTATGAGCGTTAACAAATAACCTTGAACCGAAAAAAGAGGCGTTTTTAATTCATGTGAAATATTTCCAAGAAAATCTCTTCTGTAATTTTCTCTCTCATTCAAAACATCAATTTCTTTGGATTGATCTTCTGTAATTGTAGAAATTTTTTGAGAAAGTTCTTCAAAATCCATTGTGCTGGATTGAAATTGTGGAATATTTTTCGAGATTTCAGTAAAATCTTTTCTTCGTTGATTTTTTAAAGAAAACCAATAAAATATTGATAATCCAATCAATAAAAGAAGCATTAAACTAATGAAAAATAGTTTTTCTTGGAGAATAAAATCAATATTTCCAAACCATAAAAAAGAGAACAAAACAAATCCTAAAGCCAAGAATAATGTACTGAGAAAGGCAAATAGAAAGATGTTTTGAACTTTGAAAGTTGAAGCCATTACGAGCTTTTAGTCATTTATTTTGTATCCAATTCCTTTGATTGTAGAGAAACGATCGTTCCCAAATTTTTCGCGTAATTTGCGCATATGTACGTCAATTGTACGTCCGCCAACTACAACTTCATTTCCCCAAACTTTCTCCAAAATTTCTTCACGTTTGAAAACACGTTCTGGATTTGAAGCTAATAAAGCAATCAATTCAAATTCTTTTCGAGGTAACAAAAAGTCTTGTCCTTGGTAATTTACTTTATAAGTTTCGCGGTTAATTTCAAAATTATTTAGTTTAATGAATTCATCTTTAGGAGCTTCGTTTGGTTGTTTTAATTTCAATAAAGCATTTAGTTTACTAATCAAAACTTTTGGTTTTATTGGTTTCAAAATGTAATCATTCGCTCCTGCCTCATATCCTGCTAATTGTGAAAAGTCTTCAGCTCGAGCAGAAAGAAAAACAACTAAAGTATCCTTGAAAGAATCTAACTTTCTTAATTCCGCACACATTTCCATTCCATCCATTTGCGGCATCATAACATCTAATAGAATTAAATCTGGGCGAAAAATTTTAGCTTGTTTAAGTCCTTCAATTCCGTTTTGAGCTGTTTCTATTTCAAAACCTTCTTTTTTTAAGTTGTAACCAATAAATTCTAAGATATCTGGTTCGTCGTCAACTAATAAAATTTTAATGTTCTTCATAATTGTTTGTAATAACTAAATAAAATTAGTCGATGTAAAATTAAGCTTAAATTTTAGGAGAAATTAGGTAAAAACATTTCTTAACATTCATTTAAAGTTACGATAATTTCATAACAATTACCTAACAAAATCTTTACAATTTCTAAAAATCTTTTTCATTGGATTGCAGCAACTTTGCCATCAAACAAACACGAATTATACAATTTCAATGAAACGCAATTTAACTTTACTTTTATTATTAGGTTCGGCAGCACTTTTTGCACAAACTAATATTAAGTTAGAAGGAACTTTATTTGATCAAAAAACAAACCAACCACTTTCTGAAAAAACTTTTGTGGTTGAAGGATTAAATATTCAAGCAAAAACAGACGAGAAAGGTCACTACGAAATTTCTATTCCGGATGATACTTATCAATTGGATATTAAAGTAGATGGATATCAATCTGTTTCTCAAAATTTATCAGATTCGAATACATTAAACATGTATTTGAAACCAGAAGATTTTAAGGATGGAAAAATTGATTTAGAAACAGCTGTAGTAACAGCAAATAAAATAAAGTCATCAGAGGCTAGTTTGTTAAACGTTCAAAAAAAATCTGTAACAATTGTACAAAATGTTGGATCGCAAGAACTTTCAAGAAAAGGTTTATCGAATGCGGAAAGTGCAATTCAACAGGTAACAGGAATCTCTAAATCAGAAGGAAAAGGAGGTGTTTTTGTTCGCGGGCTTGGAGATAGATATAATAGTACGATGTTAAATGGTTTACCACTACCATCTAATGAACCTGAGAACAAAAATATTTCATTAGATTTATTTGGTTCTGATATTATTCAATCTGTAGGGGTAAATAAAGTATATAATGTTGATTTATATGGGGATATAGGAGGTGCTAATGTCGATATTTCATCAAAATTATACGAAGGAAAAGGGTTCTTAGATATAGAATTTGGAAGTGGAGTTAGTATGCGAGCTGTTGATAGAACTTTCAAAGTTGCAAATAATTTGAAATATTACGGATTTAACAGAAATAATTTGCCAACATCTATCAAATCTTATCAATTTGTTTCTCGTTGGAGCCCAGATAAAAGTGCCTTTCCTGTTAATCAAGATTATGGTTTGACAGGAGGAAAATCATTTAATGTAGGTTCTCAAGGAAAACTAAATGTTTTTGGAACAGCTAGTTTTAGTAACTCCTATACGTATGAAGATGGTTTTCAAAGAGTTGTTGGGACTACAAATGATAATATCGAAGTTGATTATTTCAAGGTTAAGAAATACGAATATTCAACTAAAACAACAGGAATGTTGAATGTTAATTATAAGATTAATCCTAAACATCAACTTTTTGCTAATGGAATAATGGTTAACGGATCAAAAAGTTCAGTAAATGAGTATGATTCATATTTACCTCAAGACAATAGATACGAATTTACACGTCAAACTTTAACAGAACAAAATTTATTATTAATTGGACAATTATTAGGAAAACACCAATTATCAGATAGATTAGATATTGATTGGGGAGCTTCTTACAATCTTGTTCATTCGGATATGCCAGATCGTATTACGAATAATCTTATCCATAATGATGGAGATAATTATGCTTTTAATACAGGTTCTCCAACTACAAATAATAGATACTTTCAGTATATTGATGAAACAGAATATGCAGGCAAAGCAATTTTATCTTATAAATTGTTCAAAAATGCTGAGAATGATTATAATGGTAAATTAACAATTGGTTATAATGGAAGAAAGAAATCAAGAGATTTTGAGTCTAACCAATTTAACTTCAGAATCTCTGGTGATGTAAAAGTTAATCCAAATAAATTAGATGATTTCTTAAATGGAGATAATCAAGCTTCATCACCTTATATTCCAGGTACCTTCTTTATTAATACACAGCGTATGGAAAGTTTAGTTCCTTATACTTATAATGGAGATTTAACTGTACATTCTGGTTTCGCTAATTTTGAACAAACTATAAATGATAATTTTACATATTCTTTAGGAGTACGTGTGGATAAGGTTTTACAAGAGATAGAATGGGATACAAATTACCCGATGTCTGGAGTAAAATTTAGTGATGCAGATATTGATAAAACATTCATTTTACCAGCACTTAATATAAAATATAGCCTTGATTCTCGTCAGAACCTACGACTTTCGGCGAGTAAAACATATACTTTACCACAGTTTAAAGAAAAAGCACCTTTTAGATATGAAGGTATTGGAGAAAACTCTGTAGGTAATCCTTTCCTTAATTCATCAGATAACTATAATCTTGATATAAAATGGGAGTTATTTCCATCATCTAATGAGATATTATCTTTTGGTGCATTTGGTAAATTTATTCAAAATCCTATTTCACAAGTATTGTTAAACTCAGCATTAAATGATAATACATTTGTTAATGCAGGTGAAAATGCATACGTATTTGGAGCTGAATTAGAAGTGAGAAAAAATCTTATTAAAAATGTAGGACATAGTGAACTTTCCGCAGGTTTCAATGCAACAGTAATGTATAGTAAACAAAAGTTGGATTCTGATAAAGTTGCAGAAGACACAAAGAATACTTTAAGTGTAAACTTCAATGAGAAAGAAGACAAGCTGCAAGGGGCGTCTCCTTTACTTTTAAATGCAGATTTATCATATAAAGTATTGAAAGGCAACTTTAAACCATCGTTTACATTAATTGGAAATTATTTCCATGATCGAGTTTATTCATTAGGATCTTTTGAAAGAGGAAATATAATAGAAAAAGGAGTGGTAACACTAAACTTTATTTCCAGAGCAGAAATTGGTGATCGTTGGGAAATGAAATTGTCAGTGGATAATCTATTAAATTCTAAAATAAGAAGAATACAAGATAATCAACAAGGAGAAATTGATACTAGAAATTTCAGAAAAGGTTTAGACGTTAGTCTAGGAGTAAAATATAAAATTTTTAAATAACAGAATTACAAACATAAAAACATACACAATGAAAAAATTAATCTTAAGCTTAACAGCTATTCTTTCGTTAACATATTTAACAAGTTGTTCTAATAATGATGACAACAATGATGGAGGAGAAATTGAACCAAATAAAGAAGAAGTTCTTTCAGGAACTATTACTGCAGATAGAACTTTAAATGCAAATACTGTATATACTATTAAAGAAGGAGTTATTGTAGACAAGGGAGTTACATTAACTATTCCAGCAGGAACGAAATTAATAAGTTATGCAGGTTCAGATGCTAAAGTAGCATCATATTTAGCTGTTAAACAAGGAGGTAAAATCAACGCTCAAGGTACAGCTGCAAAACCAATTGTTATGACTTCTGGAAAATCAAATCCACAAGCTGGTGATTGGGGAGGAATAGTTATTTGTGGTAATGCAATTACTAACCTAGGTAAAAATGTACAAGCTGAGGTAACTGGATTAACTTATGGAGGAGATAATCCTGCAGATAATTCAGGAGTTTATTCATACATAAGAATTGAGTATGCTGGAGCATTAATCAATCCAGATGCAGAGTATAATGGAATGACTTTCTATGCAGTAGGAAATGGTACTACTGTCAACAATATCTTAACTTACCAAGGGTCTGATGATGGATTTGAATGGTTTGGAGGATCAGTAAATGCTGAAAATTTAATCTCAATTGGTAACCAAGATGATTCATTTGATTGGACTGAAGGATGGAATGGAAAGGTAACTAATTTATATGCTAATCAATCTACTGCAACAGCTTTTTCATCTGATAGTCGTGGAATTGAGGCAGATAATAACTCAACAACTCCAACTTTAGAACCAATATCTAATCCAACACTTAAAAATGTTACTTTAATTGGACGTAATCTTGCAACTGTAACCAGTGAAGCAGGTGTGATGTTAAGACGTGGTACAAAAGGAACAATTGATAATTTATATATAGAGAATTTCAAAGGTACTGTTAGCGGATCTGGTTTAGGAATTAACTTTAATGGAGCAGAATCTCAAGCTTATTTTACAGCTAATCCATTAACTAATGTAAAAATATCTAATGTAACATCAGAATCTAATTTACTAGCAGGTTTCAAATTAGGAACTAATGTAACAGGAGCAGGAGCAGGAGCAGCTATCCCAGCATGGGCTACTTGGACAGGATTAAAATAAAAATCTATATGAGATTCTCTAAATTTTAGAGAATCTCATTTTGTATAATCAACTTTTAAAAAAACTATTTATGAAAAAACTATTTACACTTTTTTTGATGACTATTTTTATTACAAATAGTTGTTCTGACGAAGACTCTCTAATAAACGATAATTCTCAAGAAAAATTAGTGATTAATGATGTTGTCAATCAAATTATAGAACAGGGTCATAACTTAGATGATATTAAAGAATTAAAAGACTATTATCTTGTTGAAGATGATATTTTGTTTTCCAAAAATATAGAAGATTATAAAAAAACAAATGCAAAACAAGCGAACACACACAACTTAGTAAGTTCAGGTGATAATAGAGTTATTAGAGTAAGGTTAGACAATTCGCTAATGTCTTGGTACTCTGCTTTTGACGAAGCTTTAGTGAAATGGAATTCTGCTGGTAGTGGTATTACTTTTGTAAGTGATCAAACAGGTTTTGGTGATTATGATATAATTGTGAAAGCAGATGGAGGAAGTTTACCAAATTTAACAATTGCAGCAGCAGGATTCCCTACAAATACTGGAAAAGCTTATAATGAGATTCTAGTTAATACTAATTTTAACAATAATTATCAAGTTTCAGAAAGTCAAAAAATATATAATTTAGTTCATGAATTAGGACATTGTATAGGATTTAGACATACTAATTGGTACTCATCGGGAGAAGGGGCAGGCTCTGTGGGAGCTAATCAAATTCCAGGATCACCAACTTCAGATTCTAACTCGGTTATGAATGGAGGTACTGCGTTAAATTCGTGGAAAGGTTTCTCAAATTGGGATATTTTTTCTGTAAAATATTTATATCCAAATACAGGATGTAAATTTAAAATAGTTACAGCAAAGGAAGTGTGTGCTTTTGATGCTTTTGGAGATATAGGTTTTTATAATACAATATTGATGGGAGATTATGGTAATGACGATTTAGGTGTTTGGTCTACTGATAACCCTAAAATAGTAGTAAAGAAAGGATTTAGGTCTGCAAAATTTGGTATAAGCTCAAATTTACTTGGAACAAATTGGACTTCCGTGGAAGGAAATTTAATTTATACTAATGGTAGTTGTATAAAAACATTTAAAGTAAAATTTAATAATTGTATTAATTATAATTTAAATGATTAAACTTTTCTTATAAAAAAGTTCTTCGTGTTTGTAAATCGCTTTTTTGGGTTCTCCAAAGAAGCGATTTTCTTCTATTATAACTATTTTATTTTAAGTCATTAAAAATAGTTATTTAGAAAAATTCCACGTAAGCTAAACTATTTGTACATTTGCAGAACAATAACAGTTGATAACAATGGCATTAACAGAACAACAATTAGATTCGATTGGAGAAAAATTGGTTGAAAAATTCAAAACAGTTTACGATCCTGAGATTCCAGTTGATATATATGAATTGGGATTGGTTTACGATGCACAGGTGAATGCAGATGGTGAAGTAAAAGTTACCATGACCCTTACATCTCCAAACTGTCCCGTGGCTGAAAGTTTACCTCTAGAAGTAGAACAGCGCGTTGAAGAGATAGAATATGTAACGAAATGTTACGTAGAAATTACGTTCGATCCTCCTTGGGATAGAGATATGATGAGCGAAGAAGCAAAATTCGAATTAGGAATGTTATAACTTAACATTCCTAATTTTTTTTGTATCTTAATCCAACAAATTCAAAACACTAAAACTTATGGGATATTTAGGCGTGATCGTTTTTCTTGGAATTATTTTCCTTTTTTTATTCGTCTTTACAGTAAAACAACAAACTGCAGTTGTAATCGAGCGTTTCGGGAAATTTAATAGTATTCGTAATCCAGGATTACAATTCAAAATTCCGATTGTAGACAGAATTGCTGGAAAAATGTCTCTTAAAATTCAACAATTAGACGTTGTTGTCGAAACGAAGACAAAAGATGATGTATTTGTTCGATTGAAAGTCTCTGTTCAATATCAAGTCATCAAAACTCAAGTTTATGATGCATTTTACAAATTAGATAATCCTTATACGCAAATAACTTCTTTCGTTTTTGACGTTGTCCGAGCTGAGGTTCCAAAACTTCGTTTAGATGATGTTTTTGAGAAGAAAGATGATATTGCGGTTGCTGTAAAAAGTGAATTGCAAGAAGCAATGAATTCATATGGTTACGAAATTGTCAAAACTTTGGTAACCGATATTGATCCAGATGAGCAAGTAAAACATGCGATGAATCGTATTAATGCTGCCGAACGTGAAAAATTAGCGGCGCAATATGAAGGTGATGCTGCACGTATTTTGATTGTAGAAAAAGCAAGAGCAGAGGCAGAATCGAAACGTTTGCAAGGACAAGGTATTGCAGATCAACGTCGTGAAATTGCAAAAGGTTTATTGGAATCTGTAGATGTTTTGAATGGAGCAGGAATTACGTCACAAGAAGCTTCTGCGCTAATTGTGGTGACGCAACATTATGATACATTGCAAGCGATTGGAGAAAAATCTGGAAGTAAATTAGTTTTGTTGCCAAATTCACCAACTGCCGCTTCGGAAATGCTGAATACAATGGTTACTTCGTTTACCGCAGCACATGAACTGAATGAGCATCAAATAACAAAAGAAGATAATCCAACTCAACGAAAAAATAAGCCAAATCAAGGCGATTCGTTTACTTTTCCAGAATATCCTTAGAAATAAAATTATATTATTAAACATAAAAAGCCACTTCATCGAAGTGGCTTTCTAATATCTTAATACTTATATCTAAAATCTAAGTCTATCCAACTTGAACACCGTTTGGCGTTTCTTCTTCAGGATTTACAAATGTTAATTTTCCGTCTACTTTATCAGCGAATAATAACATTCCGTTCGATTCGATTCCACGAATTTTACGAGGCGCTAAATTTGCTAAAACCATTGCTTGTTTACCAATGATTTCTTCTAATGTAAAATGTTCTGCAATACCAGAAACAATTGTACGAACATCCATTCCTGTATCAACTTTTAGTTCGAATAATTTGTCTGCTTTTTCAACTTTTTTCGCTTCTAAAATAGTTCCGATACGGATATCCATTTTTTGGAAATCATCAAAAGAAATCAATTCTTTTTGAGGTTCTGCATTTGGATTTGTCATATTATTTTTGACTTTACTTTCGTTTAATTTATTGATTTGTGCTTCGATTGCTTCGTCCTCAATTTTTGCAAAAATTAATTCAGACTGTCCCAATTGATGTCCAGCTTTTACAAATTCGTCAGTTGATTCTAAATCGTCCCAACTCATTTTTTCTACATTCATCATAGCCAAAATTTTCTCAGAAGCGAATGGAATAAATGGTTCTCCCAATTGTCCTAATGCAGCAGCAATTTGCGTTGCAGTGTACATAATTCCTTTCACAGCTTCAGGATCATCACCTTTTTTCCAAGGTTCTTGCGCTTGTAAAAATTGATTTCCAAGACGAGCCAAATTCATATATTCTGTCAATGCAGCACGGAATTCATATTTCTCTAAATGATCACCAATGCGTTTTGCAAAATATTTGATTTCAGTTAATTCTTCAAATTCAATTGTTTTTGCAGGAACAATTCCTTCGTAATATTTGTGAGAAAGAACCATTACGCGGTTGATAAAGTTTCCTAAAATTCCAACTAATTCAGAATTATTTTTAGTTTGGAAATCTTTCCACGTAAAGTTATTGTCTTTATTTTCAGGCATATTCGCCGTTAACACATAACGTAATGTATCTTGTTGATTTGGAAAATCTTCTAAATATTCGTGTGCCCAAACTGCCCAATTACGAGAAGTTGATATTTTATCATCTTCTAAATTCAAGAATTCGTTTGCAGGAACATTGTCTGGCATAATGTAATCGCCATGCGCTTTCATCATAGTTGGGAAAATGATACAGTGGAAAACGATATTGTCCTTTCCGATGAAATGAACCAATTTTGTTTCTTCATTTTGCCAATAATCTTTCCAATTTTTACCGTTTTTCTCTGCCCATTCTTGCGTGAAAGAAATGTAACCAATCGGTGCATCGAACCAAACATACATTACTTTTCCTTCAGCACCTTCTACTGGAACAGGAATTCCCCAGTTCAAATCGCGTGTCATTGCACGAGGTTTCAAACCATCGTCTAACCAAGATTTTACTTGACCATAAACACTCGATTTCCAATCATTTTTGTGACCTTCTAAAATCCATTTTGATAAGAAATCTTGGTACTGATCTAATGGCAAATACCAGTTTTTAGTTTCTTTTCTGATTGGTGTATTTCCAGATAAAGCAGAACGAGGGTTAATCAATTCTTCTGGACTTAATGTTGATCCACATTTTTCACATTGATCTCCATAAGCATCTGTGTTTCCACATTTCGGACATTCACCACGAATGTATCGATCTGCTAAAAATTCGTGCGCATCTTCGTCATAAAATTGTTCCGTAACATCTTCTGTAAACTTGTTGTTGTTATATAACGTTTTGAAGAAATCTTGTGCAACTTCTCTGTGTTTATCTGATGTTGTACGAGAATAAATATCGAATGTCACACCAAAATTTGTCAATGTATTTTTGATATTTTCGTGGTAACGATCAACAATGTCTTGAGGTGTAACGCCTTCTTTTTTGGCACGAATTGTAATTGGAATACCATGTTCATCAGAACCTCCAATAAATGCTACATCTTTTCCTTTTCTTCGTAAAAAACGTGCATAAATATCAGAAGGAACGTAAACACCTGCCATGTGACCAATATGCAATGGTCCGTTAGCATAAGGTAAAGCCGCTGTAATTGTATATCTTTTTGGTTGACTCATTTGCTTAAAAACTATAAACGACAAAGATACGATTTGTTGTTTGTTTTGTTAAAACCTTTTTCTAATTTTATAAGGTTAATTAATTTATGATGGAATGAATATTAGAAAAGAGGAGAAGAGAGATTATGAACAAGTTTTTAAATTGATTGAAAAGGCATTTGAAAATGAAGAATATAGTGATCATCGTGAACAATTTTTAGTAGAGCGATTACGAGATTCTGATGGTTTTGTTCCTGATTTGTCTATTGTTTTTGAAATGAATGGACTTATTGTTGGTTATGTTTTATTGACAAAGATTAAAATTAATCATTCGGATTCTTCTTACGATTCTTTAGCACTTGCTCCTGTAGCGGTTTTACCTAATTATCAAGGAAATGGAATTGGTGGTCATTTAATAGCATTTGCTCATAATAAAGCGAAAGAATTAGGTTTTGAATCTGTTATTTTGTTAGGTCATCCAACTTATTATCCTAAATTTGGTTACAGAAAAGCATCTGAATTTGATATTCAATTACCTTTTGATGTTCCTGAAGAAAATTGTATGGCAATTGAGTTGGTTGTAGATGCGTTGAAAAATATAAATGGAATGGTAGACTATCCGAAAGAATTCTATCAATAATAAATATTTCCTATGGAAGAAAAAGCTGTTGTAACACCAGATGAGGTGGTAACGGATACAATTACGAACTTATTTACGTATGCTAATTATTTTTTGGTTGCAGCGCTTGTAGTGTTGTTAACGTATATGACGATTCGAGATTTTAAGAAAAAACAACGTGAAAAGAAATTGGCACAAGAACGTGAAGCATACAACAATCAGTTTGATAACGAAGAGGAAAAAGAAGAATTATAAATCATAAAAATAACCACTCAATTTTGAGTGGCTATTTTGTTTATATCAATTTAATTATTGACCTTCTTCATCAGGAACTTCATAGTTTTCGCCTACGCTTTCACTACCACTTCCTTCGATAATTGGACCTGGATCATACATTTCATCATATTGATGGAATCCGTATGTATTCGAACAATCCCAGTGTTTTTCAATGTCCTTAGGTTTATCAAATTTATCTCCAGCTGTTACGCCAAATTTTCCTCCTTCTTTGTAAACTCCTTGCATATAGTAAGCCCAAATAGGTAAAGCTGTATTAGCTCCTTGTCCTGTGGCTGTACTTGCAAAGTGAGCAAATCGGTCTTCTGCACCAACCCAAACTCCAGTGACTAAATTTGGTGTTAATCCCATAAACCAACCATCAGAGTTTTCGTTTGTTGTACCTGTTTTACCAGCAACTTCTGCTGTGATGTTATATCTATTTCTAAGACGCGAACCAGAACCTCTTTCTACAACACCTTTCATCAAATCAATCATAGTATACGCTACGTTTTCATTAACAACTTCTCGTGTTTGAGGCGTATAATCTTTGATAACTTTTCCTTGCTTATCTTCTATTCTTAAGATTAATTGCGGTTTAATGTAAATACCACCATTTGCAAAAGCACTCATCGCACCAACCATTTCATACAGTGATAAATCGGCAGAACCTAATGCAATTGTAGGATCTTTTACGATAGGAGATTCAACACCAAGGTCACGAGCCATTTGAATTACAGGTTCTGTACCTGTTTGCATAATCAAACGAGCAGCGACAATATTTGTTGAGTAAGCTAATGCAGTTCTTAAATCTTGAGATCCACCATATTTACCGTTAGCATTTCGAGGAGACCAATTTCCTGGAATTCTCTCATTAGAAACAGTATGACAAGGTGTTAATCCTAATTGGTTAATCGCTGTTGCATAAACAAACGGTTTGAAAGTAGAACCTACTTGACGACGCGCTTGTTTTACGTGGTCAAATTTGAAATAATTCCAATCGATTCCTCCAACCCAAGCTTTGATTGTTCCATCTTTTGGATCCATTGACATCAAACCAGCTTGTAAAATATGTTTGTGATATTCGATTGAATCCATCAATGTTTTCCCTTTTTTGTACTGAATTCCGTTCCATGTAAAGAACTGAACAGAGTCGCGAGGTGTATTGAAAACAGTTTCAATTTCAGCTTCAGATTTTCCTTCGGCTTTCATCTTTTTGTATAAATCTGTACGAGCCATTGCTTGCTTAAAGATTTGTGTTCTTTTTGCAGCAGAAATATTATAAAATGGTGCTAAACTACGTCCACGTTGCTCTCCAAAGAATTGATCTTGTAAAACTTTTAATTGTTTTTTAACCGCTTCTTCAGCTAAATTTTGCATTCTTGAGTCTAACGTTACATAGATTTTTAAACCATCTTTTTCAAGGTTATAAGATTTTCCTGTTTCTTTCTCATAATCAACCATCCATTGTTGAATTTCCTTTCTCAAAGCAGATTTGAAATATGCTGAATGTGATTCATCATGTTTCATAATATCTTGTTTATCTGTAACCAAAGGCGCATTTTGCGCGGCTTCTCCTTCAGCTTGAGAAATTTTGTTGTATTTCATCATTTGCTTTAAGACAAGATTTCTTTGCTTTTTAGAAACTTCAGGATATTTTACAGGATTATACGCAACAGGATTTTGAAACATCGAAACCAATGTTGCAGCTTCATCTAAATTTAATTCTTTCGTTGTTTTGTTGAAATAAACTTTAGAAGCAGATTCAATTCCTTTTGCATTATAAATAAAGTCGAACTTATTGAAATACATTGCAATAATTTCTTCTTTTGTGTACAATTTTTCTAACTGAACAGAAGTTACCCATTCTTTTAATTTCTGTAAAACACGTTTTACTTTATTAGAAGAAGGATCTTTTGTGTACAATTGTTTTGCTAACTGCTGTGTAATTGTAGAACCACCTCCAGATTCTCCTCCAGAAGTAATTGCACGAGCTGCTGCTTTTATGTCTACACCTGAGTGATCAAAGAAACGAACGTCCTCTTTTGCTAACAATGCGTCAACTAAATGTGGAGGTAAATCTTTGTAATCGACTGGTGTTCTGCGTTCTGCTTCGAAACGATCTAACAAAACACCATCAGAAGAAATAATTTCTGATGAAACATAAATATCAGGATTTTCTAAATCGCGTACATTGGGAATTTCACCTAACCATCCGTTAGATGTAGCCCAAAAGATTCCGAAAATTCCTAATACGGCACAAAAAAACAGTACCCAAATGGTAACGATTATTTTTTTGGCTAATGAAAAGCTATTGAACTTCTTTTTTGCTTTAGAAGTTGTGCTTGTTTTAGAATTTTTATTGTTTTCCATTCTGTATTATTCAGCTTTATCAACAATCAAACTAATGTCTTCGATTCCTTTCAAATTTTTTGTTCGCATACCTTGCCAAACTTTTAGTTGATAGCGACCAGAGTCTTTTATTGGTAAATTTTCGCGATAAACCAACATCATTTCTTTTGTTGTCATTCCTTTACCAATCCAGCTTCCATCGGGATTTGCAATATAATACTGTAAAGTATCAATCATTTCATTTCCTTTAGGATCGATGAATTTCGTGAACAAATATAAGTTACTATATTCATACGACGTATTATTTCTTAACACAAATCCAATGTTAACAGCCGAAGGTTTAGGATCTTTTACATCAAACGTAAAGGTTTGAGGTTGATTATTCTTCCATTCGTCTTTCACATCTTTTGTGTCTTGATAATAATGTTTAGCCTCGCAACTAAACAATAAAAAGACTAAAATAAAAAGCAAACTACTGTTGCGTATCATCTGGTTTTGGCCCACGATTAAATCTTTTTTTATTTCGATTCTTCGATTTATTTGGATTCGGTTGAGAATTATTTGCTTGATTCTCGTCCTTAGTTTTCGGTTTTTGCTCAGCATTTTGATTATTTTGCTGAGGTTGTTTTTTTGGTTGTTGAGTTGACTGATTAGCCTGATTTGTTTGATTATTTTGTTGGCTATTATTGCTCGGATTATTCGGTTTTCGCTTTTGTTGATTGCGATTGCGATTATTTCCTTGCGGCTTTTGCTGATCAGTATTTGGTTGAGCTTGTTGCTCTTTCGCTTGAGTTGGCTGTTGCTTCTCTTTTGGCTGATTTTGTTGTTGCTGATTCTGATTAGGATTCGAATTTTTGTTCGGTCTATTTTGATTATTCTTTTTAGACTGATTTGGATTCTTTCCTTGTTTATTTTCAGGACGATTTGCTTTATCTTTCGTCTCGTTAGGCTGTTTTTGTTTTGCCTTCTGAGGTTTCAGATTATTAGCATTCGCCGCAACTTTTTCGTTTCCAGAATTTTGATTATTCTTAATTCTTTTACGTTTTTTGTTCTGTTTTTCTTTACGTTCAAAACGTTCTAAAGAATCTTCACCAATTACATCTGTAAAATCTGGTTTCGATTCTTCTACATTTTTAGCTAAATCCTCTAAAGGTTCAGTTTTTTGACCTTTTGCAGTGATTGCTAAAAACTCTTGAATATCGTCTACCGAAAATTTGTACCAAACAATTCCGCCTTTGTCATAAGCAAACCACATTTCTTTCTTGAAAACGTCGATTTTAACACAATGTGCCCAACCTTTTTCAGTCTCGAAACGGCTTTCCATTGATGGAAAACTATTTAATGCATCTAAATATGAATCCAATTCAAAATTTAAACAACATTTTAATTTACCACATTGTCCAGCTAACTTTTGCGAGTTAATTGACAATTGTTGATAACGTGCTGCAGCAGTGCTCACAGAGCGGAAATCTGTTAACCAAGTAGAACAACATAATTCGCGTCCACAAGATCCAATTCCACCAACTTTTGCTGCTTCTTGACGATATCCGATTTGTTTCATTTCAATTCTTACGCCAAATTTCCCAGCGTATTCTTTGATTAGTTGTCTGAAATCTACACGTCCTTCTGCTGTATAATAAAATGTAACTTTCGCTCCATCTCCTTGGTACTCAACATCACAAATTTTCATTTCCAAATTAAGGTTTTTCGCCATAATTCGAGAATCAACCATTGTTTGTTTTTCTCTATCACGAAACTCTACCCAAGTTTCTATATCTTTTTGGTTCGCTTTGCGATAAACCTTCTTGACATCTTCCGCAGTCCACGAAAGATTCTTTTTTTTCATCTGGATTCTAACAAGCTCACCCGTAAGTGTAACAACCCCAATATCATGACCAGGTGTTCCTTCAACAGCGATTACATCGCCAATATTTAGAGATATGTTGTTTTCGTTTTTATAATAAAACTTTCGATCGTTTTTGAAACGAACTTCCACAAAATTGAACTTTTCTTGTCCATTTGGAAGTTGCATATTCGATAACCAATCAAAAACTGATAATTTTCCACAACCATCAGTGCCACAAGCACCATTATTGTTACATCCTTTCGGAAGGCCATTAGAAGTTCCACAAGATCCACATCCCATGCTTCTATAATTTTTTTAAATGACAACACAAAGGTATGAAAATATTTTTCTGAATTTGTGAAATCATTTCGGTTATGAAATTGATTTTAAATTGAATCAAAAACTTCTGAAAATGAATAGGTTTGATCTAATCTAACCCCTTTTTCTGTTAATTTTAACGTAGCTAATTCGTTGACATGGTCATGTTCAAAAAACAAAATATATTCATTTTCGACTGCTTTTTGTAAAAACGTTCCTTTTTCTTCAACTGTTATTAAAGGTCGTGTATCAAACCCAATGACATAAATTAACGGGATGTGTCCTACAGTTGGGATTAAATCTGCGATATAAACTATTTTTTTGCCTTTGTATGTAATAATTGGCAACATTTGTTTTTCGGTATGTCCATCCACAAATAAAATATCAAAACCAAGTGGAGAATTTTCTAAAATTGATCCATTTTGAGGCAAATCAATCAAATTAAGTTGTCCACTTTCTTGTAGAGGTAAAATATTTTCTTTTAGGAAAGATGCTTTTTCGCGAGGATTTGGATTTACTGCCCAATCCCAATGATTCGCATTCGACCAAAATTTTGCGTTTTTGAATGAAGCTTCTAAATAATCTTTCTCTTTGTTGTATTGAATTGCTCCTCCACAATGATCAAAATGTAAATGCGTCAAGAAAACATCTGTAATATCATCGCGATGAAATCCATGTTTGGCTAAAGAATTATCCAAAGTTGCATCGCCCCATAAATAATAAAAACCAAAGAATTTTGCATCTTGTTTAGTTCCGATTCCAGTATCAATCAATATTAATCGTTCGCCATCTTCGATTAATAGACATCTCATCGCAAGATCAATTAAATTTCTATCATCAGCAGGATTTGTTTTATTCCAAATCGATTTTGGTACAATTCCGAACATGGCACCGCCATCTAATTTAAAATTTCCTGTTTCTATTGTATATAATTTCATTTTTGTGTGATTTTATTTTGTTGAATTTTCGTTTTACGAAGATAAAAAATAGAATATTATTTAAAATAAATATCTATTATAGAATTGAACGACTTAAATTTGCAAAAATTTTGATACAATGGCAAAAGAAGTTCGTGTAAGATTTGCGCCAAGTCCAACAGGTGCGTTACACATCGGAGGAGTCCGTACTGCGTTATACAATTATCTTTTCGCAAAACATAATAACGGAAAATTCTTATTAAGAATAGAGGATACAGACCAAACACGTTATGTGGAAGGTGCTGAACAATATATTATCGATTCGTTGAAATGGTTAGGCTTAACTCCTGATGAAGGTGTTGGTTTTGGTGGAGATTTAGGTTCTTACCGTCAATCAGAGCGTAAAGAAATCTACAAACAATATGTAGACGAATTATTAGCTTCTGAAAATGCATATTATGCGTTTGATACGGCAGAAGAATTAGACGCTGCACGTGCAAAAGCAGACGAAAATAAAGAAACATTTATTTATAATTGGTCGACAAGAGGAAAGTTGAAAAACTCATTGTCAATGACAGAAGCTGAAACAAAAGCTTTAATTGAGAATGGAACGCCTTATGTGATTCGTTTCAAAATTGATGATTCTCGTACAGTTTTATTGGATGATATGATTCGTGGAAAAATAACGATTGATGCATCAACTTTAGATGATAAAGTTTTGTTTAAATCTGATGGAATGCCAACGTATCACTTAGCCAATATTGTGGACGATCATTTGATGGGAATTTCTCACGTAATTCGTGGAGAAGAATGGTTACCATCAATGGCTTTGCACGAATTATTGTATGATGCATTTGGTTGGGAAGCACCTCGTTTCGCACATTTACCATTAATCTTAAAACCAGAAGGAAAAGGAAAATTAAGTAAACGTGATGGAGACAAACACGGATTTCCAGTTTTCCCAATGGAATGGAAAACAGAAGAAGGAATTGCAAAAGGATATAAACAAGACGGTTATTTCCCAGATGCAGTATTGAATATGTTGGCTTTATTAGGATGGAATTCTGGAACAGATCAAGAGATTTTTACAATGGAAGAATTGATTCAATTATTTTCATTAGAAAAAGTTTCAAAATCGGGTGCACGTTTTTCTCCGGAAAAAGCAACTTGGTTTAATCATCAATATTTACAACAAAAATCTGTTGAAGAATTATTACCATCTTTCGAAGAAGTTTTAAAAGAAAACGAAATTGAAGCGAATCCAGCTTTAGATGCAAAAGTGGTTGAATTGTTAAAAGAAAGAGCAAACTTTGTAAAAGATATTTTTGAACAAGGTCAATTCTTTTATATAGCTCCTTCTACTTACGATGAAAAAGCAGCTAAAAAAGCGTGGAAAGATGATTCGAAAGAGATTTTAGGAAAATTTGTTGAAGTTTTAAATTCATCAGAATTTACTTCAGAAGTTTTACACGATGCGATGGCAGAATTTGTTACAACGCAAGAAATTGGATTTGGAAAAATCGGAATGCCTTTACGTCTTAGTTTAGTTGGTGCATTACAAGGACCAGATGTTCCTGTAATTATGGCAACTTTAGGAAAAGATGAAACAATCGCACGTATTAACAAAGCGATTGAAGTTTTAGGATAAAATTATTTCTATCATAAATAAGAAAGCCATTTGCATTGCAAATGGCCTTTCTGTTATAAATTGATTTTAACTTCGTTTAATTGATTAAGTTCTTCTTGAGAGAATATTCGATAATTGACTTTAAATGTTTTGCCAAGCGGAACTTCTAACGAAAAACCACCTGCGCCAATTGCATCAATCACATCTAATTCGAAATGTGCATGTTTCCAATATTCAAACAGATCTTTGTCAATCCAAAATTCAACTCCATCAATTTCTCCAATGCAAACATCTTTGTATCGAAGATAAAATTCTCCTTTTCTGAAACATTGCGGCTGCGTTCCTTCACAGCAACCTCCCGCTTGATAAAGCATTAAATCGCCATGTTTTGCTTTTAATTCGTTCAATAAATTAATCGCTTTTTTTGTTGCATCAACACGTTTCATTTTTTAAGATTTTAATTAATATTGATTTAGAAGAAACCTAATTTCTTTTTACTGTAAGAAACCAACATGTTTTTAGTTTGACGATAATGGTCTAACATCATTTTGTGGTTCTCACGTCCGATTCCAGATTGTTTATAACCTCCGAAAGGCGCTCCAGCAGGATAACTATGATATTGATTGACCCAAACACGACCAGCCTGAATAGCGCGTGGAACTTGATACAATTGATGTGCATCACGCGTCCAAACACCAGCTCCTAAACCATAAATTGTGTCATTAGCAAGTTCAATCGCTTCTGCCTCATCTTTGAAAGTTGTTACAGCTAATACAGGTCCAAAAATCTCTTCTTGGAAAATACGCATCTTGTTATTTCCTTTAAATAATGTTGGTTTGATGTAATAACCATTTTCGATATCTCCTTGTAAATGATTAGCATCTCCACCAGTTAAAACTTCTGCACCTTCTTCTTTTCCTAATTTAATATAACTTAAAATTTTGTCATATTGAATTTGAGAAGCTTGTGCTCCAATCATTGTTTCAGGATCAAGGGGATTTCCTGCTTTAATTGCATTGACACGTTGTACTACACGTTCAATAAATTTATCATAAATAGATTCTTGAATCAATAATCGTGACGGACACGTACAAATTTCACCTTGATTAAGTGCAAATAATACTGCACCTTCAATTGCTTTGTCTAAGAAATCATCATCATGATCCATTACAGATTCGAAGAATACATTTGGCGATTTTCCACCTAATTCTAACGTAACCGGAATAATATTTTCTGTTGCATATTGCATCACAAAACGACCTGTAGCAGTAGATCCCGTAAAGGCAGCTTTCGATACTTTAGGGTTTGTCACCAATGCGCGACCTAATTCTCCACCAAAACCATTTACAATGTTAACAACTCCCGGAGGTAATAAATCTCCAATTAATTCGAATAAATATAAAATCGAGATAGGAGTAGATTCAGCAGGTTTTAAAACCACACAGTTTCCAGCAGCCAAAGCAGGAGCTAATTTCCAAACCGCCATCAAAATTGGGAAGTTCCAAGGAATAATTTGTGCCACAACACCAATTGGCTCGTGGATAATAATTGAAACTGTATCTTTATCTAATTCGTTGATAGAACCTTCCTCAGCACGAATTACCGAAGCAAAATATCTGAAATGATCGATAGCTAAAGGAATATCAGCATTCAACGTTTCACGAACAGGTTTTCCGTTATCGTAGGTTTCTACAGCTGCAACATTTTGTAAATTTTCTTCGATTCTATCTGCAATTTTATTCAAAATAATGCTTCGTTGTGTTGGCGAAGTTTGACTCCAACTTTTGAAAGCTTCGTGAGCCGCATCTACCGCTTTTGCTAAATCTTCTTCCGAAGAATGCGCAGCCTTTGTAAAAACTTTTCCAGTAAGTGGTGTTACAACATCAAAGTATTTTCCGTTTGTAGGTGGCGTAAATTGACCATTGATGTAATTGTCATAATGATCTTTGAATGTAGGTACATTAACTAAGTTTCCCATTTTATTAAAATTTTTGTGAATTGAATTTTCTCTAATTTATTCAAATTTGTTCAATAATTATGTTTAGAAAAAGTTAATTCTATTTGGTATAAAATTTGTACATTTGGCATCCGTCAATTATTTATTGACAATTTACTTTATGGGGCTGACTGGTTTTGACAGCAGGGCCAATGGGTAAGTAAGCATGCAGTGATAGGTTGTGTACTCACTTTAATCAGGCACTTCAACTTTTTAACTGGCAACGAAGAGTACGCTTTAGCTGCATAATTCTGAATTTTAGTAAGAATACGCCACGTCTATACTAGGTATAGAAGCTGAATGTCCCTCAAAAGCCTTGACTTACGGCGTTTGATACAGGGACACGGGAAAGTAAGAATAGAAACCTTAGTGCATCGGATAGGTTTCGAGATTTTAGATGATAAGCGGTTGACAGAGTGTTTATTCTCAGGATATCGTCGAAAATTAATAATAAACTAAGCATGTAGAAAGCTTATTTGTTGCTTGTTTGGACGCGGGTTCGAATCCCGCCAGCTCCACACAAGCAACTTTTAGAAACACTAAAAGTTGTTAAACCCTCTAAAATAGAGGGTTTTTTTATGTCCATACTTTTTGGAATTATATAAAAATCGGTGAAAAAACGCTATTTCATCCCCTAATTCATCCCCTCGTATATCAGCTTGAATCCCTCTCATAGAAAGGAATTTAAAAAAAATGATATATGATAAAGACTACATTTGTATTGAAAGAGCCAAAGAGTAGCTCAGAAACGATTATTTATTTAGTCATGCGCTGGGATGGTCTACAGATGAAAATTTCAACTAAACAGAAGGTTAATCCGAAGTTTTGGAATAAAGATAGGTTGAAAGTTAAGGAAACCATTTCAGAAAAGAATCATCAACATATAAACAAAGAATTGGTTGAAATTGAAAAAGTGGCTTATAAAATGTTTAACAGTTTTACAGATGCCTTCAAGAGAAAACCAAACTCGGAAGAGTTAAAGAATTTGATTGAACAGGAATACTTTCAGAATAATCCAATGTTTAAGAAAGTCGATAAGAAAACAATTTTAGACTATTTTGATGATTACATTGAGACTATAAAATCTACAACAGCTCATACAACAGTTCAAAAGTATAAACAAGCCAAAGAAAATTTCAAAGATTTTCAGAAGGATAAGAAGCGTATTTATAATACTGAGATGATTGATTTGAAGTTTAGAAATGAATATGTAGAGTATCTAATCGAGACTAAGAAATATGCTCCAACCACTGTTTATCGTAAAATGAAATTTTTGAGAACTGTTTTATATTTTATTGAGAATTTGGGTATCAAGGTTAATCCATTTTTGCATAATAGCAGATTTTTGACAAAGGATATCGAAGTAGATAATATTGCTTTGAGTGAAAATGAAATAGATGAAATTGAAAGATTAGACTTATCTGATAATAAAAGATTGGAACAAGTAAGAGATTTGTTTTTAGTTGCATGTTATACAGGTCAACGATTTTCAGACCTCAACAAAATAAATCAATCAAACATTATTGATGATGAGTACATAGCAATACGACAGCAGAAAACAAATGAGCAATTAACTCTTCCATTGTTGAAGGTGGTAAAAACAATTCTTGTAAAGTATAGTTATAAACTTCCGAAGATATCTAATGTCAAGTTCAATGAGTACATCAAAGAAGTTGCTAAACTATGCGAAACACTCAATAAGCAATACAACGGAGATAATAAAAAAGTGAGATGGCAGATGATAAGTAGCCATACAGCAAGAAGAACCTTTGTAACGCTTAACTATGGAAAAGGAGTTGATTTAGATACGCTGAAACTCGGTACAGGACACAAACAAACTAAAACCCTACAAACATATATAAAGATGAACGATAAGCAGAAAGCAGATTTGTTGAGGTCGAAACTTGAACCATAAGGTGTCCTACAACAGCAAAAATTATTGATATTAAGAAAGCTGTAAACTTGTAATTTTTGTAAGAAGCTACTATGGTAGATTACAGGCTCAGGAGATAAAGAAGAGATTTTATATAGTAAAACAGTCTTGAGCCTTTCTATAATAATATTTAAACTACTATTTTTACAACAATACAAAAGTTACAAAAAATACATAATAATGAATACATACAATCTTTATATAATCGATCATAGTAAATCTGAAAACGAAGCTAATTATATTGAATATGCTGGTGATGATACTACAGAATACACCTTTAATAAAGATTTAGTAGATACAGTTTTCTCTACTAAATGGGGATACACTTCTTACAAGATTCCTGTTGTTATTGATAATCTATTAAAATTGCTTTTAGAGGATTTTGACCTATCTGAGAATATTGAGTTTTACAGAAGTTTAGGGGTTTATTTTAATTATGAAACTATTGAAGCTTTAAGAAGAGAAGAAGATAAAGATCTTTATTATGAGTTTGGTTCAATTGGACCAGAATTATCATACTTAAATGAATATTTTACTTTATTGCAAGAAGATAGAGCTAATGAAAACGGTGATTACAAGTACGACTTAATAAAATCGATAAAATTTTCTCCAAGTTACGGTGACTCAAGAATAGTTAAGAATCCTTTTGTAACTAAAATACTGATGAACATTTTAGAAAATGGAATTAATGAGCTGGTTAATGGTGAAGTTACAAATGAGTATAATTTTGTACAAACGGTTACAGGAATTAAAGAAGATTTTTTTTATGAGTTAAATGAAGTCTTAGGTGATGTAAAGAGAAAAGCCAAATTTATTGGTGTATTTTCACATCTTTTTCAAATACCTGTTATTGCAAAAGATGTAGCATTTACAAAGTTGGAGGAAGGAAAAGATATTGATGAATATATAGATAGTGATGTTGAGAAATCAATTCGTTCAGCTATTAAGAGAAAAGAAACTAAAACAATAAAAAAATAGCAAAGGTTTAGTTTCAAAGTTCTGTTTGGATCATCTCTAGATTTGTCAAAGAATTCAGGAGAACCAAAACCTGAATTAAAAAAATAATATGACAAAAATGTCATCAATGAACTTAATGTTCGAAAACAATCCATTATTAATTGGAGATTTAAGAAAGTTAGAGATAGATTCTAGCGTAGATTTGAAAACAACTTCTAAAAAAGAAGAAGTAGAAATTTCACAAATTGAGTTAGAAAGCTCACGAGACGAGGTAGTAGAAACTACAGAAGAAGAAAAACATTCAACAGAGAAGGATGAAACTGTTAATGTTAAAGAAGTAAATGAGCTTTTAAAAAGTGAATTAGAAGTTTCACAAGAAAAGGAGGAAATAACAACAGAGGAGGTTACTTTTGAAATACCTGATGATGGAAAATTTCCACAGGAAGTATTTGATTTGGCTCCTGATGTGTTAAAGCCTTTATTAGAAACCTTTACAGGGCGAGAGAAGGATATCGTTCTCCTCTCAAGTTTAACACATCTTAGTGCAATTTTCCCAAAAGTATTTGGCTATTATAGAGATGAGTTGTTCTTTCCAAATCTCTACTTATTTGTTATTGGGCAAGCAGCTACAGGTAAATCGAAGTTATCGATTGGAGAGAAAATTATTCAAAAAGTAAAAGAAGAAATTCTAACAAAAAATTCTAACTTCTTTATTCCAGCGAATAGCAGTAGTGCAAAATTACAAGAAAAATTGTCAAATTCGTTCTCGGATGGGAGTTATATACATGATAACGAAGCTGATACTTTATCTTTTGTATTAAAGAAGGAGTGGGGTGACTATTCAGAGATATTACGTAAAGCATTCCAACACGAACGCATTAGTATTTCTCGTAAATCTTATCCAGAAATTATATGCGATAACCCAAGGTTAACGGTGGCTATTTCAGGAACTGGAGAACAAGTAAAACCATTGATACAATCAAGAGAAAATGGGTTGTTCAGCAGGATTATGTTCTACACCTATTCAGAAAGATCAAAATGGAACGATGGATCTTACGTAGGTAATCGTAGGCAAGAAATTCATATTCTGAACGATTACTTATTCAAGGTGTACGAGGTTGTTAATTCTTTAGAGCGTGAATTTTATTTAAACGAGGAACAACTTGCAGATTTTAATAATTTCTTTGAAGGTTATTTTAAAGCAGTACAAGAAATTGATGAAAATCTAGTAGATATTGTGTTGCGACAAGCAATAATGATGTATCGTTTGTTGATGATTTATACTGTTTTGGAGAATACCGATGAATTTTCTGATGTAATGGATAGATTTGAATGCTCTGATAGAGCTATTGATTTTATAAAAGTTATTCTGCCTTACTTACTAAGAAATTCTTTAGATACGGCTAGTTTATATGATAAATCAATTGATTTGAAGGCTTCTGAGTCTGAAATTTTACAATTGCTACCTCAAAGTTTTAAAAGAGGAGAAGCGGTAAAAATTGTCGTTGAGAAACTTTCGGTTAGTGTTAAGACTGTAGATAATGCATTAAAAAGGTTATTAAATAAAAAGGCATTGACTAAAATCGGTACAACTTATTCCATAGTTAATTAGAAAATAAGGAGGTTTTTTACCTCCTTATTTTTTACAAATCAAAAAACAACAACATGGGTTAACAAAGTAAATATTGTTTTATATTTGTCTCAATAATATATCGTAAAACTAACGTGAAGCGTTAACTAATATTCTACTGTAGGAATCTGGTAAATTCAAAATTAAGATGTAGAATGAGTTGATTCTCGCGTCCTTATAATATAGGGGCGTGGGTTTCGCTTATTTATATCTTAAGGCTTACCAGAGCCCCTACAATTAAATAAGAGTTCCGAGCCTACGCCTTCTTTTTTAATCAAAATCATCTATTTAGGCTCATTAGATATTACATTTATATGAGCACATTTTTACTTATTTTGTCTGTATTTTTTTTGTACTTGTCTACATTCTTTATTACAGATACAATACGAAGATTTAATCGATCTAAAAGCTATAATAATCATTTGAAGTATGAATATAGAAATG
Source organism: Empedobacter sp. UBA6305 (assembly GCF_002440405.1). NCBI lineage: Bacteria > Pseudomonadati > Bacteroidota > Flavobacteriia > Flavobacteriales > Weeksellaceae > Empedobacter > Empedobacter sp. UBA6305. The sequence goes on from NZ_DJTP01000009.1 coordinate 43,474, forward strand.
GAGATTTAAACAAGAACACTTTAATAACTTATTTGAAATTTTTGAGTGAAATACTTATGTGTTTTCCTCTTATAAGTCTTATTGGTTGGAATTGGTATTTTATTTTACCTATTAGCTTTGTATTAAGTCAAATAGTTTTACCAATTATTTTTACTCCGATTATGTTCTTGATATACCCTCCAAATCAAATATTAAATTTAGAAGGAGTTTTTAAATATTATTATATGTTAGTCCTTTTTGGATTAATTGCTTATGTGATTCCTATTTATTTTATGTCTGATGAAATATCAATATTTGACTTTAGTACAGGAAATATCATATTAGCTCTAATCGTAATAATAATCTTTATTTCAGCAATTTTTGTTTATAATAAAAGTTCATCGAAAGTTAATATGCTTGAAAAGTATGAATATTTAATTTCTAGTTTATTATCAGAACCTCGAATGGAAATATTTTCTGACGCTCCTTCTAAAACAGAAATTGGATTTTTATTATTTGGGCAACCTTTTATGAAAATTATTCTTGAAGAGAAGAATAATAAATTAATTGTTACTTGTCATACAGATAGTTTAGAGAATGGATTTATTTCTAAAGAATGGAAATTTGACAGTAATAAAAACCAAAAAAAAATATATGAAGAGATTAGAGAGGGCTTATTGTCTATGGTGGCTTAAATTATAAAGAAATATAAATTTTCAATCAACAATAGTAATTAATATGAAAAATAAATTTATTTTAAATGTTTCAAGTTTTTTAGGTTTAGTCATACTATACTTAATTCCTATATTATTTTTCTTCTCTATTTTAACTTCAGGAGAAAAATATACACCTAATTTTTTCGATAAAAACCCTGCTATAACATTTTTATTAACCTTTGGATTATTTTATTTATCAAGAATTGTAATAAGACCGATTTATAGGTTTAAAAAATATTTAATTAGATATAATAACAATGAAATTTCAGACTTTGAATTTAATAAATATTGGCTGAAAAGTAGAAATTCTGCAATAGTAGTAAGTTTGTTAATTTTTACAATTCCATTTTTAATACCTCATTTTTATTGTTTAAAAGAATCAAGAATTGGATAAGAGGTTTTACATGAAAATACTGTGAATAACACAATTTAGGTTTTTGTCTAAGCAGAAAAGTATTATAGTATAAATATAAACCTCAGCTAAAAATTAGCTGAGGTTTTTTGTATTTGTAAAAATTGTACACTTTGTAACCCTGTAATCTATGTAATAGTTAATCAATATATCTTCTATTTATATGTAAGCACAGGAGGATTAAAAAAGGTATTGTAAAATATAATTAACTAAAAATCAAAATACATATATAAAAATAATACGTTTACAAGATTTACAATGTTACAAAAAGTACAAAAACTGCAAATCCAACAGATATCTCTTTTACATCTCCTGAGCTTGAAAGCCATCTTGAAACTTTAACATAAACAGCGGACAAAATCTATATTAACATAACTTGTTGTTATAGTCGCCTACGGGCTATCGGGGACGAGCCCACTATAACCAAATTATGTTAAATATATTTTGAGATTTAATTTACGGGTTTAATCAATGTCTCGTTGATTAAATTTAATGTAAAATCTATATTATTAGTTGATTCGAAAAAAGTTTCGTCTGAATTTTCAAATGAAGCAAATACGATAACTTGTTGATCTTTAAAATTTGCTAGTTCAGATAATAAAGCTTTAAAACTTTCTAGAGAAGCATCTTGTTGTTTTGGTTCATCTAGTATTAAAAGCTGTGGATGATTACCATCATATTTTATTGAAGTTTTCATTAAAGATATAGTAAAAGCCCAAATACTTCTAATAAAGTCACTTGCGGATGAATCAAATTTAATATTATAAAGATCATCAACGATTGGAAAAAAATTATGCCTTGAAATTTTTATACTGTAAGGTGATTTACTTGTATAACCGAATTTTTTTAAATAATCTAGAAAATTGGATTCGAGATTTTTAATTTTATTCTCATCTGAATCAGATAGTTTTGATTTTGGAAGCTTAGATATTTTAGATTCGATTAATATAAAATCTTTTATTATTGGTTTAAGTTCTGTTAATAATCTATCAAACTTTTCTATAGTATTTGTATAAAAAAATATTTTTTGATTTAAACTAAACTTTTTTTCAATCTCAATCGTTGAAGGTAGTCTAGAATCTTCAATCAATTCAGTTTTTAAACTTCTTATTTGTGTTCTTAGTAATTGAGCCTCTTGTTTATAATAATTAGATTGTTTGCTTTTCTCTTCGATTAAAGCTTTTTGTCCTTGAATATAAACTTCAATCATTTTTAATTGAGATTCCAGATATTTTATGTTATCATCTAATCTCATTGGAATATGGTTTATATCACTAGGTAATAAATCTTTAATTTCTTGTGAACAAGTTGGACAAATATTTTCAAATGTTTTTATATTTTGTTCAGAACCTAGTTTATTTAATTTTTGAATGCCTTTATTTTTTCTAAGATCATCATAAATAATTGTATATTGATTATTATATTGTTTAAGTTTTTCAAATTCTTTACTAATTTCAGGAAGAATTAAATCATAATTAATAGAGATTTTATTTAGCAAATGTTGTTTATCCTCTAACTCTTTTTCAAATTTTTCTGAATTTTCACCAACAGAATTTATTTCCTCATTATATGTTGATAATTCTTTATTTAACTCACTTAAATAATCTTCTATCTTTATATTAAAATCTTGTTTTTTGTATAATAACTTAATAGATTTTATATCGTTGATTATTTCTGGTTCTGAAGTAATCCCAATGAGTTCAGAGTTTGACTTATCTGCAAGATAATTCATATCATTGAAAACCTTGTTCCATGCTTTAGTTATTTTATTTTTTTCAAAATTTAATTTTTCTCGTTTCTCATTATTTTCAAAAACATCCAAATCTAACAAATACTCTATTAGATGCTGATGTAAATCTCTAATAGAATAAATAGGTGAAGTAATGAAATAATCACTCCAACCTTTTTTTTGTTCAATTATAAATGTTGAGGCTAGTTGTTGTAAATATATATTTACATAATCACCATTATAAGTTAGAACTTTTGGCAAGTTAATATTTAAAAATTCACATAAGAATTTGTGAAACCCAAAATTATGATCAGAAGCGCCTCCTTTATCATGAACCCACATTTGTTTTTCTTCAGTTATTTTCTCTACATTTAAAATATAATCACCAAAGTAGACATCAACTAATTGAGATTTTCTTTCAGACGTTTTAACCCCTCTTTTAATTGTTATTACCTCGTTATTTTGATTTTCAATTACTAAATAAATATATGACTGAATAATGTTATAATCCTTAATTCCTCTTGGGTATTCAACTTTATCTTTAAGAACTGATTGAAGAGTTTTTTCAAATTTTCCACCCAAGAGTTCTTCAAAACCTAATGCGTAAATAATTGATTGAAAAAGGGAGGATTTACCAGTAGTATTATTACCTCTTACAATATTTAAACCTGTAGAAAATTGATGTGTTGCACCAAAAAGCCCATCAGTTGTATTTATTTCTATTTTTACCTTATTAATTTTTAACTTACTCATAATCAATTTTCCATTGTTTAGTCATTTCATCAAGTACTTTATCAGTTATTTTTCTCTTACCTAAAAATTTTAAAAAAATCAACTCCTCTTCAAAAACATCTGAATCAATAATAGTATTATAAAAACGATTTCCTTTATCAGTTAATTTATATTTGCTAGTAGAGGTTAATTCACATAAGTTATCTGCAACAGCATACTGTAAAGCTCTATTTAACGCAGGTTCAATACTCCAAACTTCAAATTCATTTTCATAATTACTTTCTACATATTTTTTTAATTGGGACATATTTTTTTTAGATTTAAGAGCCCAAGAAAATAAATGTAATTTTAATAATGATGAAGTTTCACTATTACAGCAAATTTTTAAAACTAGAATGATTATGATTATTTTATAGGTAGGTCTGTAATCTATAGGTATTGGTATTGGCTTCCTTTTGAATGTTAATCTATCAAAATTTATATCATTATGTTTCATATCAAATTATTCAAAATTTATAGGGCATCTTAATATCCAGTCTGCCAATACTTGTGCTGTTAATCGATCTATAGTGGTTTCGTCAAGGTAAGGAAAATTAAGTTTAATTTTAGATTTTAACTCGACTTCAATTTGTGAATAAAGTTCACTATTACTTGCGTTATTAGTTAAACAAAGCTCTTCTACTTTTATCTCAAATTGAGTAATAGCTCTCATAAGTTTTTCATAATCATCAGGAAATCTTTGTTCTATACTTGATATAGTGATATTGCCATTTAAAAAATTTGATATTGTTATCTGGGTAAGTTTTTCAATTTTAGCTTCTCTATTTTTAGCATCTATTGGTATTCGTTGAGAATTTTTCCTTTTTGCATTTTCAACTAAATCGATTTTACTTTTTTCCCAAATATTTTTATTTTCCTTAGAGAGTTGCTCATGATTTATCGCTATTGTTCTTGATTTTGCATTAAGAACGATTGGAATTTGTTCACTAAAAAAATCAATATCATGAACAAGCACATCAAAATCATCACTCAGTATATCCAATTTATTATTTCTGAATTCATTAGATTTTTGAGCGCAATGCCTTATCAAATCTCTATTTGAATATTTAGGAGTTACAAATATCCATTTCGATATTTTTTGATTACCCAGATATTTTTTTAATTCTTCACTGTTAATAATCAATTTACCTAAATCTTTTGTAACTTTATCTCTCTGTTTATTATATAGTACATCAGAAGGATAATTTTCATCTGGACAATAACATTGAAATACAATACCAGTTCTTGTATATCCTTCTATACCTAAATCGCCTTTCCAAGCAGGTAATTCTTGATAACCCTCACTCTCATATTTTAATTTAAAACATAATTGACAGAAAGCTTCCCAAGAATTTCCGTCAAAATCTCCATGTTCAGTTGTATACATTATATAGTTAGATCAAAAGATATTTGCAATATACTAAATATGATTATTAGCAGAAAGTATTTTATTAATACATCATACATAAAGTTATTGATGTAGGAAGAAATGTAAATAGAACTCCAACAATTATTACAAACCTTACAATTCCTACAAAAATTTTTTTATAAAATTTTCGAACACGCAAATTACCCTCGAATAACCCTCGCCTATTTTTGGAAGATTTGGAATCCCCCTCACCACTTTTTAAAAGAATGGTTTTTTCTGGTGGATTTATTCATCCTCCTGTGATTCTAAATTAATGTTTAACAAACGTAGAGGTAAACAAACTTGCTTGTTTTTGATACTAAATCATCAACAAAATTTATCTCTACTCTAAAATCTTATAGCCAAAAATGAAGGTATCAGAAATTAAAATCTCATATATGAATGAAGTTGATGAGAAAATCAAAGTAATGGGAAGTAGTGAAGTTTATCAAGTTCTTAAAGCGAATTGGGATTTGGATACAATTGAACTTCAAGAAGAGTTCAAAATATTATTACTAAATCAGGGGAATCAAGTTTTAGGAATTAAAAGCATGTTTAAGGGCGGAATAAATACTTGTAGCATTGATGTAAGGTTGATTATGGGAATGGCATTAAAAGCTAATGCATCTGCTCTTGTAATAACTCATAACCATCCAAGTGGAAACCTAAATGCGAGTGAATCAGATAAACGAATAACTTCTAAAATCAAAGAGTGTTGCGAGTTATTTGATATTCGATTGTTAGACCATATTATTATGGCTAAAAATTCTTACCTTAGTTTTGCAGACGAAGGAATTCTTTGATTTAAATAAAATATACGAGTAGGGTTGAAGATGATTAGTGGAAATCATCCCCGATTTCATCCCCTTTAGAAGGTTTTTAGAGCTAAGATATTGATATGTAATGCATATCCCGAATCCCGCCAGCTCCACAAATCTCCTTTAAAAAGTTTTAAAGGAGGTTTTTTTATTAAGAAAACTAAGGTTCCCAAATAATACGTGTCATCACATCAAGGTTGGTTCCTGTATGTTTGGTGATAGAAACTCCAGTAACCAAACCAATCATTAAATTGTGTTGAATAGCCAATCTAATTTGAGGTCTTAAAGTATAATGAAATCCATCGCGGTCAATATCCATATTATTTTCAAGTCCAATAAAGTTTTTCGAATTTGGTAAAACATACATCATACTTGCATTTATAGTTGCTCCAACATCTACTTTTTGCTCTTTATAATGATGTTCAAAAATAGGACCTGTATAGATTAACGTGTTGAAATTTTTAAAATTCTTTGCTCCAATAAAAACAGGATTCATTTTCATACCCGTAAATACAGAACCTTGATGTCCTAATTCTTTAAAATTATTAAACTCAAATTCATGAACATAAGCTACAGCCAAAGACATTTTTTGTTTTTCATTTACTAAAAAAGTATATTGAGTTGCTAATTTTAAACCTTCAATTTTATTGTTCGGAACATAAATAGAGCCATCGTTATTATCGCTTTTGTGATTAAAAGAAAAAGGTACTTCAACCTCCAATCCCAAACGATCTGCAACGGCCCATTCATACTCAATAAAACCATTATATTCATTATATCCTTTTTTTGAGGTCACTCCAAATCCTACATTTATCTCAGCTTCTCCTTTTCGTGCGCCCAAATCACGCATCAAATCTGTATAGAGAGGTTCTGCATGTTCAACTTTAGGTTTTAATGTTTTTTGTTGAGGTTGAATGGTGATAATTGAATCATTTTTCGTCTGAGCTATCGTAGTAATTGTTAAGAAAGTGCTTGTAATTATTGTTAAGAAAAATTTCATTTGTTTATTATTTTGAGACAAAGGACAAAGAAGATTTAGGAAGAAATTAGGAATTGAAGTTTTACCCCTTTAAAAATCTAACCTATTAAATTTTGAAGTTTTTTGATACTTATCATTTTAAGAATAATAAAAACTATCTTATCTTAGTCGATGAATTAACACCACATTTAAGACAATCAAACAATTATGAGTTCCTACGAATATTATAACTTTCCGATACAGTTGATAAACGGTTTTTTAGATGATTCTAAAAAAGTTTTGATTGATATTTCACATTATTGTATTTATAGAGTTTTTATAGATAATTTCGAGAAATATTCGGGTTCTTTTACAGGTTATCAGAAGGCTTGTGATGATTTTGGAATCGAATTTAAAAATGTTGCAGCAGCTTATCAAAATGGTAAAGATTTGTATGAAGCAACAATAGATAAAAGTCCGATGGTTGGAATGACTTCTGAAATGTATTGGGATTATATGACCAATGAAAAATCTGAATTTGAAAAGGTTTTACTGCTTGGGGATCTTGCTTTTAAAAGCATTTTAGGTGCAAAATCATATATAAAATTGGATAATAAATATTGGTTTAGCCGAATGAATGGTTCTGTAAAATCAATTGCGAAAGAAGAAATTTCTCCAAAACTTCAACGTTATTTGAACGAATATCAAACCAAAAAGATTAAGAATCAATTAATTGCTGGTTGGGGATTAGCTTCATATTCAAGATATAATCGCGGATTTTATGTGAGTTATAAAATGACATTAGATGATTTGGCTTATCATGCAGAAAAGATTAGAAAATCTACACAAGATAAAAAGATCAAAAATGATGTAAAATCAGCTCACGAAAAAGCATTAGAGAGATTGGAGAAGGAAGGTCAATAGTGTATATATTTTATAGAACAAAAAACCTGAAGATTAACTTCAGGTTTTTATTTTATTTACGTTTAAAAAGGTTTTTAAAAAATCCACCTTTATTATGGTTTTCTCCATAACCATAACCATAACCATAGCCATAACCTTTTGTAAAGTCAACATCATTAATAACCATAGCCATATTCTTAAGTCTATTTTCTCTATATAAATCTCTTGGAATTGCTAGCATACGTTTATCTAAGTAGTTGGCACGAACTACGTACATTGTAATATCTGCATCGTCTGAAATTAATAGTGTATCAGTTACTAAACTTACAGGAGCTGTATCAACTATTACATAATCATAATGTTCCTTTCCATATTTAATAATATCATCAAATCGTCCATTCATTAATAATTCGGATGGATTAGGTGCTATTTGACCTGAATAAATAACATCGAATTTATAATGTGCAGGTTTTTTTATGATAATATCATCAATATTAACATCATTAGAAATTAAATATTCAGTTACACCATATTTATGTATATATTGATCAGAAATACCTAAATAATCTAATACTTTTGGACTTCGAATATCAGCTCCGATTAACAATACTGATTTTCCAGACATTGTTAAAATCTGAGTTAAGTTAGTTGATATAAATGATTTTCCTTCTCCACTAGTTGTAGATGTAATATAAATACATTGAGGATCTGTTGAGTTCTTTAATAAGAAATTTACATTTGTTCTTAAGATTCGGAAAGCTTCAGCAGCACTTGAGTTATCATTATTTTCTAATATAGAAATATTACTTTTCGGTACTTGTCCTGCGATAGGTGCTCCTACGGCATTTTCTACATCTTCTTTTGAATTAACTGTATTATTTAATAATTTGTATATATAAATTATTATAAAAGGTATTATAAGACCTACAATAAGCGCTCCTAAAAATATAATACTTTTTTTAGGGGAAACAGGTTCTTTTATACCATAAGCATAATCAATTACTTTAATATTTTCTGGTGTTGCAGCAGCTTTTATTTCATTTTCTTCTCTTTTCTGAAGTAAGAATAAATATAAAGCCTCTACAATTTGTTGTTGGCGAGATATATCTCTAAAACCACGCTCTTGACTAGGTACTTTTTTAATTTTTCCAGCAATTTGATTTTGCTTTCCTTGTATTGTATTTAAAATAGTTTGTGTGTTATTTCTATATAATTTTAAACTATTCTTCAGGTTTCTTTTTACATCATTTATTTGCTCTTGTAATTTAATAACATTTGGATGTTCATTTGTTACAGATTTTAACATATCTTCTTTAGCTAGGACTAGTTCGTTGTATGAAGATATTTCTGATGAAATAGATTTATCTTCTAAACCAATATTTGAAGGAAGTAAATCTGTACGAGACGTATTAAGAGCTCCATTCATATATTCAACTAATTGTAGTTGTGTAGAAGCATCTAATAATTTCTTTTCATTATCAGCAGCACTCTCTAAAAAAATATTTGCTTCAGAGGTAACATCTGTAATATTATTACTTTGTTTATATTGTTCTAATTGTTTGTCAACACCATCTAAATCGCCACTAACAATAGCTAACCTTGAATCAATAAACTTAGATGTAGCTTCAGTTAATTTATGGTTATCGCCTACAATATCTTTGTTGTAATTAATAATTAAATCATTAATTACTTTTTTAGAAATCTCAGGAACAGGACCTACTAATGAGAAGTTAATAATTTTAGAACTTTTTTCACTGTTAGGATCTATAGCAAGTTTCTTTTGGTAATTATCTACAGTCTTATCAATAGAATTTAAAACAATCAGATATTCATTATCAATTGATTTAGCTAAGTTTTTATTAGGACTGATAACAAAACTTCCAATCTTATCATTTATTTTTTGTCCAAAAGAATATTCCTTTTCTGTAGAAGTTGTTTTGTTTGTTAAAATAAATTTTGTTGTAGATTTTATTTGAACAATAAATTTAGCTTCTAAATCTTCATTGGTTTTATCAGCTTCGTTTAGAAAAATAATTTTAATAGGAGATTTCTCTTGAGTTAATTCAACTTCAGCTACACGACCTTTACTAAAATATTGAATATTTAAATTATTTTCTTCTACAACCTTAGTAATTAGTCGTTTTGATTTTAAAACATCAATTTGATCACCAACTTCAGCATTTGTTGAAGATCCCCCTCCAAGCATAGCTTGATCCATTAAACCAGCTAATTCACCTGTTGCAGATTCTTTCTCATTTAATAATATTTTAGCTGAAACTTGATATTGTTTCTGAGTATATTTAACATATAAAAAGGCTAAGGTTAAAGAAATAATAACTCCAAATACAAACCATTTCCAGTAATAAAGATATTGTTCTAAAATTTGTCTGATATTAATCGTTTCTTCAGACTCATCGAAGTATTGGTCTTCTAGGTTATTTTTATTTGTACTCATTTTTATTTAGAAATAACAGCAATTACAGATATTATAACACCAGCAACAGATATCCATAATGAATAGTTTGGTGTAAATTTAGATGATGAAATTTTAGCATTATTTGGTTCTACATAAATAACATCATTTTGGGCTAAATAATAAACAGGAGAGTTTAGTATTTCTTTGGATGTTAAATCGACGTTATATGTTTGTTTTTGTCCATTTTGTTCACGAATAACCATAATATTATTTCTAACACCATTAATAGTTAAATCACCAGCCATACCTAAAGCATCAAGTATACTTACTCTTTCGCTTGGAATTGTAAAATTACCAGGTTTAGCAACTTCTCCTAAAACGCTAATTCTAAAATTTGTAAAATTAATATTTACCCCAGGATTAACGATATATTTTGAGATTTTTGCTTTTAATTCATTTTCAGCTTCTGTTCTAGTTAATCCACCTACTTTCACATTACCAATTAACGGATAGTTGATATAACCATTTTCATCAACAGTATAAACCTTCGCATAAGGATTATTTTGCACCCCAGAATTTACTTGATAAACACTTTGTTGATTAAAAGGTTCTGTAGCTTTTATATCAGCAGCACTTACACTGATTGCTAGCATATCAGAAGATTGAATTTTAGGAATATATTCTTCGTATTTCGTAGTAGATTGTTGATCTCCTTGAAAGTAGACTAATTCTTTTTTTGATGCACAAGAAGAAATAGTGAGTATAACTATTACAATTAAAAGATTAAAAATTTTATTTTTCATAAATTAAGTTATCAAGTTTTTCAAATTCTGAGTTTTGAGATTTAAATTCTGGTACAATCTCTTTTATTTTAGCCACTAAATGCATGACTTGCTCATGTTTTTCTATGGTTGAAGACATTAAGCATAGTTCTTCAATTAGTTTTTTATTGTCTTGACATTTGTTTGTATTAACTTTTGCTATCATTATTTTTTCATGATGGGTCTTTACTGTATTTTCATCATTAGCCAATAACTCTTCATAGATTTTTTCACCTGGACGCAAACCTACAATTTTTATATCAATTTCTTCAGGATATTTAAAGCCACTTAATCTAATCATCCTTTTAGCAAGATCAATAATTTTCATTGATTCGCCCATGTCGAATACAAAAATCTCACCACCTTTTCCCATAATAGCCGCTTCTAATACTAATTGGCAGGCCTCTGGAATAGTCATGAAAAAACGTGTAATATCGGGATGTGTTACTGTCAAAGGACCTCCGTTTTCTAATTGACGTTTGAATAAAGGTATTACAGAACCATTAGATCCTAAGACATTGCCAAATCGAGTAACAATATAATTTGTTTTAGATTTTTCATTTGTACAATTTACATAAATTTCTGCCACACGTTTGGTTGCTCCCATCACGTTAGTCGGATTAACCGCTTTATCTGTTGAAACCATAACAAATTTTTCGGCACCAAATTCATTCGCTAAATCAGCAATAATTTTTGTTCCATAAATATTTGTATTAATTGCTTCATATGGAAATCTTTCCATTAAAGGAACATGTTTATATGCAGCTGCATGAAAAATAATTTGCGGATGATATTTATCAAAAAGGCTTAACATTCGTTTTCGATCTCTTACACTCGAAACGATATAATCTATTCTATTTTGTTTTTCTTCAGAAATTTCATTTTTTAAAGACTGTTGAACATCATATAGAGCCGATTCTGCCTGATCAATCAAAATTAGTTGAGCAAAATCCATCATAGCAAGTTGCCTTGAAATTTCACTTCCTATAGAACCTGCAGCACCAGTAACAAGTATTACCTTACCTTGTACATTTTCATTAATAATAGGGTTTTTCAACTTAATTGATTCACGACCTAATAAATCTTCAATTTTTAATTGTTTGATTTGAGCAGGCTTGTATGTACCATCAATCCAATTAGAAATAGGTGGAATTATTTTTATGTTTACATTCAAATCTTCTAATGATTTGGATAGATTTAATAATTGATTCGTTTTAATATTTTGAATAGAAATAATAATTTCTGAAATATCATTTCGTTCAATGAATTTATTATCAATATCATTTATAGAATAAATTTTAACACCATCTATAAATGTTCCAATTTTAGAAGGTTTATCATCAATAAAACCTACAACTTTATAATTAAACTGAGTATCATTTTGTAAAATATCTCGAGTAATTAATCCTGAATCTCCTGCACCGTAAATTAATATTTTTTGTTGTTCCTTATTTTTTGAGAAAAAATAATTATAAATCCATTTATAATATAATCTGGCAATAACCATTATTACTGTTGAAATAAATAAATGGACAAAGATAACAGAGTAAGACATTCTGAAAACATATGAAACAGGAGTGTTCTCCGAAAGATTAGATTCAATGAATTGTCTATAGATAAAAGAGATGAAGAAAAGAATCAGAAAAGCCGTAGTATTAGATACAAATACATTTTCAGCATCTTTTAACCCCGTTTTTTTTACAATTCCCTTATATGTTTTGAAGTATAGGAAACATAGAGTATATGCTGCTACAACAAATGGTAATTTAAATAATAATTTTTCTAAACTAAAAGAATTTAGAAAACTATTAAGTATAAAATTGGTTATTACATAGCTAAAGAAAACAATAAGTATGTCTAGCACTAATACTACCCATCTAGGAGCATTAAAGTGTTGGTTAAAAGGATTCAATATTTTAGTAATTTAAGTGGTGGTAAAGATAATAAAAAAATCAGGAATAGAGACTCCAAAAAATGGAAAAATCTATCCCTGATTAATATCTTAAATTAAGAGAGAATTATTTTACTCTGAAAACAACTCTTCTTGCTAATTGATGAGATGAAACTTGAGAGTTTTTGAACTCTTTATCTTCCCCTTCACCAACAGTAGTTAATTGAGAAGCATTAGCTCCTTGACTAACTAAAATAGCTTTAACATTTTCTGCTCTTCTACGAGATAAGTCTTTATTGAAAGCATCTCCTCCTACTGGATCAGCAAAACCTAAAATGTCAATTTGAGCATTTGGTTTAGCTTTTAAGTACTCAGATACAAATTTGATACCTCCAACAGATTGTTGGTATGGTTTGTCAGAGTTGTAATCGAAGTATACGTTGATAATACCTGAATTAATCATTTGCTCTAAGAAATCAGCATCGTTAATGACAGTTGTGTTTCCTCCTGCATTTTGTTTGATATATTCTTCAATATTATCTGGAATTCCGTTTCCGTTGTGGTCGATAGTAACACCTTTTGTGTCAACTACTGCACCTGGAGCTGAATCTGGTTCTTGATCTAAGTAATCAGCAACACCATCACCATCAGTATCTTTTAACATTTGTTCGATGTTAGAAATACGATCTTCTAAGTCAGAACGAGTTGGTTCGTAAACCCAGTCAGCATGTTTTTCGTTTTTACCTAAGTAAAATGTTAAACCTAAAGTAGCATTCCAAATTTCACCTCCAAATCCTGAACCTGATGTGTTAGCTGTGCCATCAAATGTTACATTTTGACGAATATTTCTTACGTAAGATACATCTCCTGTTAAAACAACACGATCAGTTAATCTTAATTGTGGTGTTAAACCAACCATAACATTTACCATGTTATCATTGTCGTCGAAAACTTTACCATCAGCACCTTTTGTCGCATCATTATTCATCCAAGAGTAACCTGCACCACCATGAGCTAATAATCCAATTCTATTTGTCCATGTTTCAAAATTCATGATTCGTCCTAAGTTCGCAACCCCTTGTAAATCTACACGGTAATAATTAGAACGGAAACGAGCTACATCTTCGCCTTCTTTGATACGATCATATCCACCATCTAATTTTAAACCAAATTTTGGATTGAACATATAACGTACACCAAAATCAGCATGGAAAAAACTTGGTGTTTCTGAATAATAACCTGGAGCGAATGCTTTTCTTGCTTTTACCGCACCTCCATTGGCCTCGATAGACCATTTGTTGTAATCGTTGTTAATTGTTTCAGTAGTTTCTTGCGCGTGAGCAAAAATTCCTAATCCAATTACACTTAATAGGTATGAAATCTTTTTCATGAGGATATATTTAATTGCAAATTTATATAAATACTTAAAAACGAATCAATCAAAAACTGTTAAAAAACACTATAACTAACGAAAGTCATGATTATGTCTTTATGATTATTTTAACTTGTTTAAAAAATATTCAATAATTGTGCCGAAATTAATTTTTGATTTTCTTATATCATTTTTAAATCATTTAAATTATTTTTGCATAAATATTTCCCAAAACAAACAATGGAACAATCAGCATTTCTTTTTTCGACCAGAGGATCATTAGAATTAGCACAAAAAATTGCCGATCAATATGGTCAAGAACTTGGTAAATCTAAAATTGTAGAATTTAGCGACGGAGAATTTGTACCCGCTTTTGAACAGCCAATTCGCGGAGCTCGCGTTTTCTTAATTGGTTCTACAATGCAACCAACAGACAATTTAATGGAATTACTTTTAATGTGTGATGCAGCAAAACGCGCATCTGCTAAAAGTATTACAGTTGTTATTCCTTATTTTGGTTTTGCTCGTCAAGATCGTAAGGATGCTCCACGTGTGCCAATTGGAGCAAAATTAGTTGCAAAAATGTTAATGACAGCTGGAGCAACTCGTGTAATGACTATGGATTTACACGCTGATCAAATTCAAGGATTTTTTGAAGTTCCTGTTGATCATTTATTTGCTTCAACAATTTTTGTTGAATACATTAAAGGTTTAGGCTTAGATAATATTTGTATTGCTTCTCCAGACATGGGAGGTGCTAAACGTGCAAATACATATGCTAAATACCTTAATGCAGATATCGTAATTTGTCACAAAGAACGTAAAGTTGCAAACCAAGTTGATAGCATGATGTTAATCGGTGAGGTTGAAGGTAAAAATGTTATTTTAGTGGATGACATGATTGATACAGCGGGTACACTTGCAAAGGCGGCTGAATTGATTATGGAAAAAGGAGCAAAATCTGTTCGTGCGATTGCAACGCATGGAGTTTTATCTGGACCAGCTTATGAGCGTCTTGATAACTCTCTATTAACGGAAATTGCTATAACTGATAGTATTCCATTAAAAAATACTTCCGTATCTAAAATAAAAGTATTATCTTGCGCTCCGCTTTTTGCTGATGTTATGCATCTAGTACATAGCAACAAATCTATTAGTCAACGTTTTGTTATCTAGTGGTTTAACTAAATATTAAATTATTTTTATTATATACATATTATTATGAAGTCAATTACAATTCAAGGTGTAAAAAGAGAAGACTTAGGTAAAGTGGCTACACGTAACCTACGTAATGCTGAACAAGTACCTTGTGTGGTTTACGGTTCTGGAGAGCCTATCCACTTTTCAGCTGATGAAAAAGCATTCAAATCATTAGTTTACACTCCAGATGCTCATACAGCAACTATCGAGTTAGCTGATGGAGCTAAAATTCAAGCAATTTTACAAGACATCCAATTTCACCCAGTAACGGATAAAATCTTACACGTAGATTTTTACCAATTAAACGAGGACAAACCAGTAACTATGGAAGTTCCAGTTCGTTTAGTAGGACGTGCTCGTGGTTTAGTAGCTGGTGGGGTTTTACGTTTCAATATGCGTAAATTAAAAGTTCGTGCTATTCCAGCAAACTTACCAGACGAAATCGAAATCGATATCACTCCAATGAGAATTGGTCACAAAATGTATGTAGAAACATTGAAAAATGATAACTACACATTCGCTCATCCAGATAACGCAGTAGTAGTAGCTATTCGTACTTCTCGTAACGCAGTTAAGGATGCTGATCAAGACGAAGACGAAGATTAAGAAATTTTCTTTTCAGATAATATTAAACCACTCATTTTTGAGTGGTTTTTTTATTTTTAAAAATTTAATAAGATAAATTTGTCCGATTTAAAATTAGTTGTATATTTGCTTCATAATTTATAATGAATAAAAGAAATTAATGTTTTCTAAAGCGTGCGAATATGGAATTAAGGCTTGTGTGTTTATTGCACAAGAATCTGTAGAAGGAAAGAGAGTCAATTTAAAACAAATTGCAAATTCTATTAATTCTCCAGAAGCTTACACAGCCAAAATTCTTCAACAATTAGTTAAAGCAAATGTGATTTCATCTGTCAAAGGAAAAATGGGAGGTTTCCAAATGGATACAGCACATTTAGAAGATATCAAATTAGTAAATATCATCAAAGCTATTGACGGAGATGGTCTTTATCACAGTTGCATTTTAGGTTTAGTAGAATGCGATGCTAACAAACCTTGTGCTTTACATAGCCGTGTTTTTGCAATTCGTAATGATTTGCGAGGAATGCTTGAAAAGACATCGATGTTTAATTTGATTGATGATCTAGAGAAAGGAATTGCTTTTCTTAAACATTAAAAAAATTTGATTAAAAATAAGATAAAAATATCCGATTATCCGAATTAAAAAATTACAACAATGAACCTATTAATAGAACTTCCTCAAACAACTGCTTCTCATATGAGTTATACTGTAACAGTAAATCTAAATGAAGCGTGCGAAAGACATCATAAGACATTATTTTTTTGTTGGAATATTCGTGCTGGAATAGATAAAGGAGTCGATATTCAACGAATTGTTGATTATGTAAATTGGTATGGGGAAAAAGTGTTATTCAAAAAATTTGAGATAGAAGAAAATTACTTGTTTTCGCTTTTAGATGAAGATCATTACTTGGTAAAAAGATCATTGAAAGAACATAGGCGTTTGAGACGCCTGTTCAAAATAGATGCAAAAAATCCGATGAAAAGTTTGATTTATATCGAAGAAGAATTGGATTTGCACATCAGATTTGAGGAGAAACAAATGTTTCCTGAATTTGAGAAAAATGCAACACAAAAAAAGTTAAAAGTAATTAAAGAACAATTTAATTCACTTTTAACTAACACAGATTGGAAAGATCAATTTTGGTTATAGATCTTTCGTAACCATAAATTTTTACTTATAATTTTTTAGATGATTTTTGAAAAGAAAAGCTCGATTTTGCAGGTCGAGCTTTTTGCTTTTTTATAAGTTTTCGAAAAATTTCTCTGGATCTTCAAGAAATTTAAATCCATTAGATTGATGAATGTTTTCTATAAATAATTCTTTTTTAGCTTCAAAAAAATCATATTTAACATTCATAAATTTTAGATGATATTCTTTCGCGATACCGATTAATAAATCAACTGATTGTATAACATTAATTTCATTTCTTAAATCGAATCTGAAGTTGAAAAAATTAATATTATCATTTTCATCAAAAGCTATAGAAGAATCATTATCATAAAAGTTTGAAGTATCTCCTTTCCAATAAAGAAAATTATCACTTGTACTTTTATAATCTGTAATAAATTTATCAATCTTTAATTCAATTTCATTTTTATTGATAAAGGTTTCTTCCCAAAAACATTCGGTACTTTTTAAGTAATCAGAATCCTCTTGTTTGATGAATTCTAGATAATTTTTATCAAAATTAATCAATGGAACTAAGAAGACGTTATATTGCCAAATAGCCATATTTTACTTCTTAATCTTCACTTCAAAGATTTTATCCCAAAGCTTTCCAGTAACTAACATATTTCCGTTGTCTTTAAAAGCGATTCCGTTCAATTCTTGTGCTTGCGGATTTCCTTGTTTTCCTTTCAATTTAGCAAAATTGAACTCAGCTTTTACAGCGCCAGTTTGCGGATCAATTACCACAATATTACTGTTATCTGCATGTCCAGATTTTAGGTAAACATTTGCATAAATTAAACCATCGTGGTATTCAATTTCATTCAAATAACTATATGGTTGTTGACTGTCAAAAGCTTGAACAGTTCTTAGATAATTAAAGTTTTCATCAAAGAAATGAATACGTTGAGAACCTTCTGTTATGGCCAATTCTTTTCCAATTGTTGTAATTCCCCAACCTTCGATAATTTGAGCTGGCATATCAAATTTTTCAACTTGATTAAAGTTTAAATCATATTTATAAATCACACGATCTTGCCATGTTAATTGATAAATAAAACCATTCAGTTCTGTAATTCCTTCTCCAAAAACATCGTCTTTGATTTGATATAATTTTGTAGGTTCAGTTGCCCCCAATTTATATTCAATCAAACGTGTTTTTCCTCCGCGAAGTCCAGTTCCTTCGAAAATATTTCCGTTTTTGAAATAAAAACCTTGCGTAAAATAATCTGGATTATGTGGATAAGTTCCTACAATTTCATAATTCCATTGCGCAGCCGGCTCATTTGCATAAACCACAAACGTAAAATCGCGCGAATTTGTTTCTTCTTCTCCTTTGAAGAATTTCAAATTAACCGTATGATTTCCTAATCCAATTGTTTTTCCGTCAATCGTAAAATCAGCAGGAACTTCTTGTCCATCTACCGAAACAATAACTTTCGTAATTCCATCTAAATTAGTTAAAGGAATATCGATTTTGTCGCCAATTTTGTATTTGTTTTGTTCAATTTTCGAAACAATTTCAGTGATTGCAGTATTGTTTTTTCCAGTCGAATCTTTACAAGAAAATAACACTGAAGAGAAAACTGTTGCACAAACTGATGCTGCGATTAAATATTTTTTCATTTGATGTGTTTTATGTTTTACGAATTAGGTTGCTAATTCTACTACAAATATATTTTATTTTGTTCGATTCGGATTATTTTTTACAAAGGCATCCCAACTCGAATAAGAATTTGACGTCCCAGTTGTTTTACCCGAATTTAGATAATGACAAACCGCAACGGCAAGACCATCTGTGGCATCCAAACGTTTCGGAATTTCTTTCAAACCAAGTAAATGTTGTAACATGCCCGCAACTTGTTCTTTTGATGCATTTCCGTTTCCAGTAATCGCCATCTTAATTTTTTTTGGCGCATATTCTACCACAGGCATATCGCGATGCAGGCAAGCGGCAATACAAACGCCTTGTGCACGTCCAAGTTTTAACATAGACTGAACATTAACGCCAAAAAACTGCGCTTCAATGGCTAATTCATCAGGATGATATTGATCGATAATGGCTAAAGTTTTTTCGAAAATCTTTTTCAATTTCGTTTGCTGGTTCGGAAGTTTATGCAACAACAATTCGTCTAAAGTAATCAACTTTATTTTGTTATTTTTGACTTCAATCAAACCAAAACCCATCACCATTGTTCCAGGATCAATCCCTAAAATAATCTTTTCCATCGTTGCGAAGGTATTAAGATATTCTGAAAATTAAGCCGAATTTCGACTCGCATTAATATTTCCGAATAACGAACGCATCACAATTTGCTCATAGATTGATTTGAACTCACTTTCATGATGAATTTTGTTCAACGCAAATTGTTGAATCGTTAATAATGGTAACACAATTTTTTCGCGCATTTGTACCGAAGATTTGTTCAATGGTTCGTCTTGCATCAATTCTGTGTAACCCGAAATTTCTAAACATAATGCTTTTGATAATTCAAATTCATCGTGCAAAATATTCCAAAATTCACCATATTCAGGATCATTTTTCATATAAGATGTTAATGGAAAATAAGTTTTTTCCATCGACATCATACTATTCTGGATCAATGTTTTGAAGAAGCTCGAATTCTTGAATAAATCTTTTACATCCTCTAAATGACCTTGTTTTTTCAATTCATTTATAGCTGTTCCAACACCAAAATATCCCGGAACATTTTGTTTTAATTGACTCCAAGAACCCACAAATGGAATAGCACGCAAATCATCGAACTCTAATTTTTTATCACCACCTCGTTTACTCGGACGGCTTCCGATATTCGTTTTTCCATAATAGTTAAGCGTACTCATATTTTCTAAATAAGGTAAAAATGAAGGATGCGCTTTCAAATCTTCGTATTTCTGATAACTAATTGTGGCTAATTTATCAATCAAAATTCGCTCATCTGGCGAAATCTGACTTGTGCTTGTCGAGAAAACATCCGAAATAATACCAGCTGTGTACAATTGTTCAAAATTATATTTTGCCTGCGGCATTGTTCCATAATTCGACGTAATTGTTTGTCCTTGAATTGTAATTTGAATTTCGTGATTCGCAATTGTTTTCCCTTGAGAAGCGTAAAATTCGTGCGTTTTTCCACCACCACGCGCAGGAGGTCCACCACGACCGTCAAAGAAAATAACTTCGATTTGATTTTTATCCGAAACATTCGAAAGGATTTCTTTGGTACGATAAATTTCCCAATTCGCTTTGATGTAACCACCATCTTTTGTTCCGTCCGAAAAACCTAACATAATCGATTGACGTTGTTTTCTACGTTCTAAATGTTGCGCATAAATAGGTAAATTATACAATTTATTCATCGTATTTTCAGCACCATCTAAACCTCTAATCGTCTCGAAAAGTGGCATGATATCAAACTTAATTTCATCGTCTTGATAACCACAAAATTTGAATAAAGCATAAACATTTAAAACATCGAAAATGGTTTCAGAATTTGAAATAATGTATCGGTTAACACCTAATTCACCATTTCGTTGCTGAATTTTTTTTAATTGATAAACATTTTTGATTGTATCAATCACAATATCATCTTCAAAATCTTCTGGTTTAGCTGTAAAAGACGGATTTATTAACAATTCGATTTGTTCTGCTTCGCTTAAATCTTTCAGATTAATTCCAGTATATTTTTCAACAATTCGGTTAATCACTTTTTGATGAACACGCGAATCTTGACGAATATCCAAAGAAGCAAAATGCAATCCGAAAATATCAACACGTGTGATAAAATCATCTAAAATATCTAAGAAAACACCATTGTGTTGTTCAATTAAAATTGTACGAATCGTTTGTAAGCGCGTTTTGATTTCATCAATTGTAATTGTTCCATTTTCATTGAACATATTTTCGTAAATCAAATTACTCAACGCTTTTAAAGGTTCTGTAACATGCTTGAATGTTAATCTACGTTGAACAATTTTAAGATGATTGTAATAATTTTTTAAGATACTTGTACGCAATAAACTTGCAACTTTCCATGTAATTTCTGCTGTTACAAACGGATTTCCATCGCGATCGCCTCCAGGCCAAAAACCTAATTGAATAACAGGAGATTTTAGAGGTTCACTTTCTGTAAAAAACAATTGGTTGATTTCGTTGTATAATCGTCCAATTGTTTGATAATATACATTTCTCAAATAATAAATAATAGAAACAGCTTCATCGTAAGGAGTTGGTTTTTCTTCGTTGATAAAAGGTGTTTTTCCTAATTGTTGCAACAATAAATCAATTTTACTTACCGAATCTTGTTGAATTGCGTCGCGTAAATCTTGAATAATTTGTTGAACATTTGTTGGATAAAACTGCGTTGGATGGGCTGTAAAAACAACTCTTGTTACAAAATCTTCGATTCTGGTTTTTACTTGCTCCATTTTACCTTGCGCTTGTGCAATATGATAAATGCTTTCCAAACTTCCTTTTTCATTTTCGGAATGTAATGACGGAAATGCAGCATCTTCGATACTATCAAACAAAACAACTTGTCGCTCGATGTATTGTATCATTCGAAACATCAAATCGATTTGCTCTTGTTCGGTTTTTAAATCAGTGTATTTCTCAAAAAAATTGTTGATGATTTCATTTGGTGATTTACCTTCGGGTAAACCTTTTTGACTTTCATCATACAAAAACGGAATCAATGATCCGATGTTTTGCATTTTTTCGTAGGGAAGACTCATAAAGAGACTGTTGTAAATTTGAAACTTATTTTCCACAATTTGGTGGAATTTAAGTTCAGATAAATTCGTACTTCGCATTAATAGGTATTTTTTCTCTTAATAGTAAATTTACTTGTTTCGAGGTAATTATCCTATTTATTTTAAACCAAAAAAAGAGAATCATATTGATTCTCTTTTTTATTATGATCGATTATTTAATTCAATTAATGGTTCAATAAAGTCTCTTGTATTTGATAAACGAGGAACTTTATTTTGTCCACCTAATTTACCTCTTGAAGCCATCCATTCGATGAATAATTTTGTGCGTGCTTTGTGTACAATCGGTCGATTAAGTGTCATATTATTGTAACGTTTTGCTTCGTAATCGGAATTAACTTCTTGCAAACCTTTATCTAAACAATCAATAAATTGCTCAAAATTTTCAGGCTCTTTATCAAACTCTATCATCCATTCGTGAGCGCCTTTTTCTTTTCCTTGCATAAAAATTGGACCAGCACTATATTCAGAAACAATTGAATTTGTTTGCATACAAGCACGTTTCAAAGCTTCTTCTGCATTTTCTATCATCAATTCTTCGCCAAATGCATTGATATAATGTTTTGTTCGTCCAGAAACAACAATTCTGTGTGGATTAGTTGAGGTAAATCGAACCGTATCACCAATAATATAACGCCATAAACCACCATTTGTTGTAATTACCATGGCGTAATTTTTACCAACTTCAACTTCTTTAATCGTTAAAAATCGTTGAGCTTCTGAACCAAATTCTTCCATTGGAATAAATTCGTAAAAAATTCCGTTGTCTAATAATAACAACAACTCTTTACTATTTAATTGATCCTGAATTCCAAAAAAACCTTCGGAAGCATTATATAATTCGAAATAATTTAATTTTTTCTGAGTAATTAAATTATAATTTTCTGCATAAGGTTTGAAGCTGATTCCACCATGAAAAAACACTTCGAGATTTGGCCACAATTCGTCCAAATAATTCTTTCCAGTTTCGGCTAATAATTTATTCAAAACGACTAACATCCACGAAGGAACACCAGTTAAAGAACTAACATCTTCATTTTTTGTTGCATTAATAATAGCATTCATCTTTACATTCCAATCAGACATTAGAGAAATCTCACGATTTGGAATGTTTTTCATTTCTGCATAAAAAGGTAAATTATCAATCAGAATAGCTGATAAATCACCAAAACGCGTATCATATTTTTGATAAAGTTCACTACTTCCACCAATTCTTAAGTTTTTGTGCATAAAAATATCCGTTTCGGGATAAGCGTTTAAATACAATGCAAACATTGTTTTTCCTGCTGCGTAATGGCAATCTTCTAAGGATTCATTACTAATCGGAATAAATTTACTTTTGGCATTTGTTGTTCCAGAAGATTTCGCAAACCATTTTATTTTTCCATGCCAAGTAACATCTTTTTCACCTTTTCTTGCTAATTCAATATAAGGTTGAAAATCCTCGTAATGCACTGCAGGGACTTGCTCTTGAAATTTATGTGTCGTTTTGATTTCGTCAAAATGAAATTCTTTTCCGTAAATAGTCGATTTGGCTTTTTTGATATTCTCAAATAACACACGTTGTTGCGTACCAACTGGATTTTTGATACTTTCCTCGATGATATTCATTCGGCTACGCATCATAATTTCCATAATCTTATTGACTATTCCCATCCGCTAAAAGTTTTGTAGATTTACACAAAATTAATTAAACTTTTTTAGCAAGATGCAGTTTGAAGGACAAATTCGTAAAATGACAACTGAAAATGGAACGCCAATCAATTATTATTGGAATTTCAAGAATGATTTTATTGTTATGAATCAATTGTTAGGAAAAAAAATCAAGATTAACTTTGATCATTACGAATGTTTAAACTGTCACGAGGACAAAGAGATTTATCAGATGGGATATTGTAAAAATTGTTTTTTTACAGTTCCAGAAGCTAATCCAAGTATTATCAATCCAGAACTTTCTACAGCACATTTGGGAATTGCGCAACGTGATTTAGAGTTTGAAACGAAATTCGAATTGCAACCGCATATTGTGTATTTGGCAAATTCTTCGGGAATAAAAGTTGGTGTAACACGTTTAACTCAAGTGCCGACTCGTTGGATCGATCAAGGAGCATCAGAAGCTATTATTATTGCACGAACGGATAATCGTTACGAAGCTGGAATGATAGAGGTTTCGTTGAAAAATGTTATTGCAGATAAAACAAATTGGCAAAGAATGTTGAAAAATGATGTGCCAGAAATTAATTTGTTTGAAAAGTATCACGAAATCAGAAATGAAGTGAATCCAGATTTTCAACAATTTTTGGTTGATGAGCCAGAAGTTTGGAAGTTAGACTATCCAGTTTTATCTTATCCAGAAAAAGTAAAATCATTAAACTTGAAAAAAACGCCAGAAATAGAAGGTGTTTTGAAAGGAATAAAAGGTCAATACTTGATTTTTGAAGACAATACCGTTTTCAATGTTCGAGGTCACGAAGGTTTTTATGTGAATTTTAAAGTGTAAAATTTATTTTACAATAAAATATATTCAAAAGTCGATTTTGTAACAGAATCGACTTTTTTTGTTTCTATCTATTTGATTTCAATAAAAATACTTGTTTTTTATCTTATTTATTTTTACATTAGTTATAATCAATTAACACAAAAAATAGGAATTATGAAAGCAAGTGCATTACTTATGGTTGGTGGTATTTTGGCTTTAACAGCATGTAATAAAAAATCAGATTTGCCAGATTATAAGGTGAAAGAAGCAGTTTTAGATGTTTACAAATACAGAGCAGATAAGCCAGATTCACTTTTTTCGAAAGTAGAAGGCGTAAATGTGGATGATTTGAATGCGGTGGTTAAACAATATGGGCCAGTTGATGTCTACAACTTTGAGAAAATGACGCCTCTTGAAGATGGTGACAAAACAGTTTACGAAGCAGTTTATAAAGTATCTTTTAAAGGAGCAGAAGGTACAGAAACTTTTAAAGTACGAAAAATTGATAAACTAGACGGAATTGTTGTTGGCTATGCAAGTGATGTAAAACCTGTTGCTGAACCAAATGATTCATTGGCTGTAAAAAAGGATTCGGTGAAATAAATATAAAAAAAGAATAAATACGTAATGATTTATTGAAAAAGTTTGTATATTCGTTATCAATAATGAAACAAAACGGATTAGATACAATCATTTCAATTACGACGACTTCTAGTGTTCACACTTAGAGGAGTTTTGTTATGTATTTAATTCTAAAAAAATAATGCAAAAGCATCTTCTCAAAAGGAAGATGCTTTTTTTATGATCAAAATTTAAATTATGAAAGTTTTAAAATTCGGAGGAACATCAGTCGGATCGGTAGAAGGTATTCGCGCGGTCGTAGAAATTGTTAAACAGGAAAAGCAACAAAATAACTCGATTATTTTGGTTGTGTCTGCTATTTCTGGTTTGACCAATTTATTAACCAAAATGTCTGAAGAAGCTTCATCAGGAAATTTTGATGAAAATGATTTAAAACTTTTTCAAGACAAACATTTCGAAATTGTAAAAGCTTTAATCGATGTGCCGAATCAAAATCCGATTTTAACAAAATTAAAATTGTTGATGAATGAGTTGGAAGCATTATTAGAAGGGGTGGAAATTCTGAAAGAATTAAGCCCTCAAACAAAAGATTTGATTTTGAGTTTCGGCGAAAGATGTAGTGCTTTATTAATAGCAAAAGTAATGCAAGAGCATGTTGGAAATTCATTGGCGATTAATGCATCAGATTATATTTTGACTGATCATAATTTTGGTCAAGCGAATGTTATCGAGGAAAAATCGTTTCAGAATATTCAACAATTAGCAAAAGATTATTCGGATAAATTATTAGTTGTAACAGGGTTTATTGCTGCTAATGAAGAAGGACGAGTGACAACTTTGGGAAGAGGAGGTTCTGATTACACTGCGGCTTTGATTGGTGCGGCTTTACATGCAGAACAAATTGAAATTTGGACAGATGTAAATGGAATGATGACGGCGGATCCTCGTTTTGTGAACAAAGCTTTTTCGTTAGAAAATTTATCGTATACAGAAGCGATGGAATTGTCGTATTTCGGTGCGAAAGTGATTTATCCGCCAACAATGGCTCCAGCTTTTAAACTTCGAATTCCGATTTTAATTAAAAACACATTTCAACCGGATTTTGAGGGAACAAAAATTCAGTTCGATTCGCAACCAACAGATTATCCAATTAAAGGAATTTCGTCGATCAAAGATATTGCATTAGTCAATATAAAAGGAAGCGGCTTGGTTGGCAAATTGGGCTTTAGTGGAAAACTTTTTTCACTTTTAGCGCAACATCATATCAACATTGTGTTGATTACGCAATCTTCGTCAGAGCATAGTATCACGCTTGCCATTCATCATAATGAAGTCGAAAAAGCAAAGCAATTAATTGAAGAAGAGTTTTGTTTGGAAATTGCAGTAAAATGGTTGGAACCAATTGAAATTGAAGAAAATCTCGGAATTATTGCAATTGTTGGAGAAAACATGAAGAAAATGGTTGGTGTTTCGGGCAAGTTATTTTATGCATTAGGACGAAATGGAATCAATGTCAGAGCGATTGCGCAAGGTTCTTCGGAGTATAATATTTCGGTTGTGATTAACGAAAATGATTTGTCAAAAGCTTTAAATGCGGTACATGATGCGTTTTTTAATCATTTGAAAAAAACAATTCATGTTTTCAATGTTGGAGTAGGAAATATTGGGTCGACATTTTTAAATCAATTAGAAAAACAGAAAGATTTTTTAGCAAAAAATAATGATATCGAAATAAAATTGGTTGGATTATCAAATTCAAAAAAAATGATGTTTGATGAAAACGGAATTAATTTATCGAATTGGAAAAATGAATTAGAAAATTCTTCTTCTCCAGCTGATTTGAATGAATTTATCCAAAAAATGAAACAGTATAATTTACCAAATTGTGTTTTTGTAGATAATACTGCGAGTTCTGATTTGCCAAATTATTACAAACAAATTTTTGAAAGCAGTATTTCGGTTGTAACATGTAATAAAATTGCGAATTCATCTTCTTATCAAGAGTATAAAAAATTGAAAGAAACTGCTCGAAAATATGGCATTGATTTCCTTTATGAAACGAATGTTGGAGCAGGTTTACCAATTATTAGCGTGTTGAAAGATTTAAGAATGAGTGGAGATCAAATCTTAAAAATTGAAGCAATTTTATCAGGAACAATTTCGTATATATTTAATCATTTTAAAGGTGAAAATACATTTGCCGAAATTGTAAAAAAAGCGCAAGAATTAGGTTATACAGAACCAGATCCTCGCGATGATTTGAGTGGAATAGATTTTATGCGAAAAATGTTGATTCTTGCTCGTGACAATGGTTACGAAATTGAAGCGGGAGATGTAAAAATCGATTCTATTTTGCCTAAATCTTGTTTAGAAGCTGCAACTGTAGAAGATTTTTATCAAGAATTAGTCAACGAAAATGATTATTTCGAAAAGATAAAACATCAAGCAGATGAGGAGCAGAAAGTGATTCGTTACATCGGGATTTTAGAAGATGGGAAAATATCAATTTCGTTAGAATTGGTGGATAATCAACATCCGTTTTATGCCTTGTCTGGAAGCGATAATATTATTTCTTTTACAACAGCGCGTTACAAGGAACGTCCTTTGGTTGTGAAAGGACCTGGAGCTGGTGCAGAAGTTACAGCAGCTGGCGTTTTTGCAGATTTAGTTAATATAAGTTCAATACGATAAAAGATGAATCAAATAATCGAAAATAAATATAAGCTTGATCAAGCGAAGTTTTTAGATAAAGTACATGTTTTTGCTCCTGCAACAGTTGCCAATATGATCTGTGGATATGATATTTTGGGCTTTGCGGTGGATTATCCAGGTGATGAGGTAATCATGAAAAAGACAGAAAAGTTAGGAATCGAAATTCTGACAATTACAGGTGACGAGGGTAAATTGCCTTTGGATGCGATGAAAAATACAGTTTCTCATTCGGCATGGAAATTATTTTGTGATTTAGGTCTACAAGATTCTTTTGGATTATCGATAGAATTACACAAAAAAATGCCAATTGGAAGTGGTTTAGGTTCAAGCGCGGCGAGCACAGTTTCTGGACTTTTTGCATTGAATGAATTATTAGGAAAACCACTTTCTAAAAATGAGCTTTTGCCTTATTGTATGGAAGGCGAACGATTGGCTTGTGGCGCTGCTCATGCGGATAATGTTGCGCCATCGTTGTTTGGAGGAATTACGTTGATTCCTTCTTATGAGCCGATTTTGGTGCGTTCTTTACCTGTTCCTGAAAATTTATATGTCACACTGATTTACTCAAAAGTAGAAGTGCCAACAAAGGATGCGCGCAAATTAATTAAAGACAAAGTGCAATTGAGTAAAGCAATAAAGCAATGGGGAAATATTGCAAGTTTGGTTGCAGCGCTTTATGAGAATGATTACGAAGAAATTGGTCGTTCGATGCAAGATGATATTGTCGAACCAAATCGTTCTTTATTGATTCCATATTTTAATGAAATGAAAAGTATTTCGCTCGAAAATAATGCATTAACATTCGGTATTTCTGGTTCTGGACCAACAGTTATGGCGTTATCTAAAAGTAAATTGGGTGCAGAAAATATCGAACAAAAACTAAATGATTTTTTGACGATAAAAGAAATTGAACATTTATCATTTGTCTCTAAAATTAATCAACAAGGACCTTACATAAAACACTAAAAATGAAATTATATAGTACAAATAATCATAATAACAGAGTCGATTTTAAACAAGCGGTTTTCCAATCTTTGCCAGAAGATAAAGGATTGTATATGCCTTTGTCGTTGGAAAAATTAGATGAAAATTGGTTGAATTCTATTGAAAATTATTCATTTCAAGAGATTGCGAAAAAGGTGACAAATCACTTATTAAAAGATGATTTTTCTGAAGAAACGATTAATAATTTAATTGATGATGTAATTAATTTTCCTGCGCCTTTGGTGTTTTTAGAAGATGATTTAGCTATTTTGGAATTATTTCACGGACCTTCTTTTGCTTTTAAAGATTTTGGAGCAAGATTTATGAGTCGCGTGATGGCACATTATTCAAAAAAAGATAATCAATTGTTAGATGTTTTGATCGCAACTTCTGGCGATACAGGAGGCGCTGTAGCACTTGGCTTTCTGGGAGTAGAAGGAACGAGAGTAACGATTTTGTATCCAAAAGGAAAAGTGTCGCTGATACAAGAATTGCAATTAACGGCGAATGGAAAAAATATTCGTGCCATAGAAATCGACGGAACTTTTGATGATTGTCAAGCATTGGTCAAGCGAGCTTTTTTAGACAAAGATTTAATGAAAAATCTAAACTTAACCTCAGCAAATTCAATTAATATTGCTCGCTTAATTCCGCAATCTTTCTATTATTTCGAGGCATTTGCCCAAGCAAAAAGAAAAGGTTTTGAGAAAGTTTCTTTTGTTGTTCCGAGTGGAAATTTCGGGAATATTACAGCAGGTATTTTGGCTTCAAAATTAGGATTGGAAGTAGAACAATTTGTTGCGGCTACAAATGCGAATGATACTGTTCCATTATTTTTAAAAACCGAAAATTATCTACCCAAACCTTCTGTACAAACGTTTTCGAATGCGATGGATGTTGGAAATCCGAGCAATTGGGTTCGTGTGATGGAATTTTTCGAGCAAGATATGGAGCAATTAAAATCAAAAATGGTTTCAAAAGCTTTTTCAGATATTGAAACGACAAATGCAATTGTTAAAATTAATCAAGAATATGATTACATTGCTTGTCCGCATACGTCGATTGCGTGGTTGGCAGCGAAGGAATACCAAGCGAAAAAGCAAGATGAAAAAGAGTTAGTGGTATTTTTATCGACAGCGCATCCGTGTAAATTTCCTGAAGTTTTTCCGAAAGAAATACGAGATAAAATTGTCTATCCAAAAGAAGTCGAAGAATTGAAATCGAAACAATCGAATAAAGTTAAAATGAACAATAATTTTGATGAGTTAAAAAATTGGTTGTTGAATAATTAATAAATTAAAAAGCAAAGTTTCTAACTAAATAGAAGCTTTGCTTTTTTTGAATAGTATATTAATGATGGAAAAATTATCCAATCATTAACGAAAAGAGTGTGTTGTCTGTGTTAAGATATTGATAGTCGAAATGATGATTTTCTAATCTAAAAATTAAACCATCTAAATCTTCTTTTTTGTCTAATTCAATGCCAACTACTGCTGGACCTGTTTCTTTGTTATTTTTTTGCGTGTATTGGAAATAGGTGATGTCATCATTTTCACCCAAAACTTCGTTCACTAATTCTTTTAAAGCGCCAGCACGTTGAGGAAAATTGATAATGAAATAATGTTTCAAACCTTCATATTGCAAACTTCTTTCTTTTATTTCTTCCATTCGCGTAATGTCGTTGTTGCTTCCACTAAGCACGCAAACCACATTTTTTCCTTTGATTTCTTCCTTGAAAAAATCTAAAGCCGAAACACTCAAAGCGCCTGCTGGTTCTACAACAATTGCGTCTTCATTGTACAAACGCAAAATGCTCGAACAAACTTTTCCTTCTGGAACAGCACAAGTTGTTTCTAAACCTTCTGCACAGATTTTGTAGGTTTTTTCACCTGCTTTTTTTACAGCTGCGCCATCTACAAAAGGGTCAATCTTCGCTAATGCAACAGATTGTTTTTGTTTGATAGCTTCTGCCATACTTGCTGCGCCACTCGGTTCTACGCCAATAATTTTGGTGTTTGGACTAAGTGTTTTCATCACAGAAATAACGCCAGATGCTAAACCTCCACCGCCAATTGGCACGAAAATATAATCGATTGGTTGATTGCATTGATTCAAAATTTCTAAAGCAACAGTTCCTTGTCCTGCGATTACTTTTTCGTCATCAAAAGGATGAATAAATGTAATATTTCCTTCTTGGGATAATTGATGTGCAAAAGCCGATGCATCATCAAATGTATCACCATGTAAAATGATTTCGATTTGATCTTTCCCAAACCATTTTACTTGTTTTATTTTTTGTTGAGGTGTCGTCGTTGGCATCACAATTTTACCTTTGATATTTAATTGTTGACACGAATACGCCACACCTTGTGCGTGATTTCCTGCACTTGCGCAGATTACACCATTATTTTTTTCTTGTTCTGATAACTGAACGATTTTATTATAAGCACCACGTAATTTGTATGAACGGACGACTTGTAAATCTTCTCGTTTTAGATAGACATTCGCATCAAATTGACGACTTAAATTTTCATTGAAATCGAAAGGAGTGTTTTTGGCAACTCCTTTCAAATTCATTTGTGCTAAGTTTACTTCGTCAAGCGAAACGCCTAAGGTCTCAGTTTTCTCACTTCTAAGTCCCTTTGTCATAATTCACTATTTTCTTAGTTATTTTAATATTTGATTATGCCGTTTTTATGGTTTTCATAGCAGTCATTGCTTTACGAAGTTTTTTTCCCACAGTTTCGACAGGATGATTACGTAAAACATCATTTATGTGTACCAATGTCGCATTGTCAACAGCATTGTCTTTTCCTTCGTTGTAATTTTTTCCGACAACGTCTACGTTTACTTTTGTCATAAAATCTTTTAACAAAGGTTTACAAGCCTGATCGAAAAGATAACAACCATATTCTGCTGTATCAGAAATTACACGATTCATTTCGAATAATTTTTTACGAGCAATTGTATTTGCAATCAATGGTGTTTCGTGTAATGATTCGTAGTAAGCAGATTCAGGTTTAATACCTGCTTCCACCATAGTTTCGAAAGCTAATTCAACTCCAGCACGAACAAAAGCAACCATTAAAGTGTAATGATCAAAATATTCTTGTTCAGTAATATTTGCATCTCCAGCGGGTGTTTTTTCAAAAGCAGTTTCTTCAGTTTCAGCTCTCCATTTTAATAAGTTTTTATCATCATTCGCCCAATCTTCCATCATTGTTTTACTAAACTCACCAGAAATAATGTCGTCTTGATGTTTTTGGAATAATGGACGCATAATATCTTTTAATTCCTCTGATAGTTCAAAAGCTTTAATTTTAGCAGGATTACTTAATCTATCCATCATACCGCTAACTCCACCATGTTTTAAGGCTTCTGTAATTACTTCCACACCATATTGAACTAATTTTGAAGCATAACCAGCATCAATTCCGTTTTCAATCATTTTTTCGAAAGAAAGAATAGAACCTGTTTGTAAAAGACCACATAAAATGGTTTGCTCTCCCATCAAATCTGATTTTACTTCCGCAACAAATGATGATCTTAAAACTCCCGCTCTGTGACCACCAGTTCCTGCACAATATGCTTTTGCTTGATCAAAACCTTTTCCTTCGGGATCATTTTCTGGGTGAACGGCAATTAATGTAGGAACTCCGAATCCTCTTAAATATTCTGCACGAACTTCCGAACCTGGACATTTTGGTGCAACCATTATTACTGTAATATCTTTACGAATTTGCACACCTTCTTCTACGATATTGAATCCATGAGAATATAAAAGTGTAGCACCTTGTTTAATAAGTGGTTGAACAGTATTGATAACTTGCGTATGTTGTTTATCCGGCGTTAAATTCGCAACAACATCAGCATTTGGGATTAATTCCTCGAAAGTTCCTACTGTAAAATTATGACTTGTTGCATTTTTCCAAGAATCTCTTTGTTGTTCAATCGCTTCTTTGCGTAACGCGTATGAAACATCTAAACCGCTGTCTCGTAGATTTAATCCTTGGTTTAACCCTTGCGCACCGCAGCCTACAATCACAATTTTTTTGTCTTTTAATGCGTCTGTACCTTTTGCGAATTCTGAGTTATTTAGAAATTCTGCTTGTCCTAGTTGATATAATTGACCTCTTAATGATAGTGAATTAAAGTAATTAGTCATTTTTGATTTTTTAATAAAATTATTTGTTGAATTATTCGTCTTTACATTGTGAAAACTGAGGTTCCTTCGTTTAGGAATTCATTTTCGATTACTTCTTTTGATGGCTCGTCTTTTTCGAATTGTAATAATTTTTCATGGAAACCAGCACTTGCTTTTATAATGGCTATTCTAGCTCCACGAACAAATTCTATTAAGCCATATTTAGTCAGCTCTTGTGTTAGATTATCAATTTCCTCACGATGACCAGCTGTTTCAAAAACTGTATAATCATTGCGAATCACAACTGTATTCGCGCCATATTGACGTAATAAACGTTCAACGTATGCCTTTTCAGCAATAATGTTAGTGGGTACTTTGTATAAAGCTTGTTCTTGCCAGATTAATTCATCATTATTATTGAAATAAGCTTTAAGAACATCGATTTGTTTTTCAATTTGCATGCAAAGTTTTCGAACGACTTCTTCAGATTCTTCAATTACAATTGTAAATCGGTGTACATTTTCTATTTCTGATGGAGAAGTGCTTAAACTTTCAATATTAATTTTTCGTCGAGTAAAAATTCCTGCAACTCTTCCCAAAATTCCTATGGAATTTTCTGTATATAGCGTAATTGTATATTCTTGTTTTGAGTCCATAATAATTTATTTTAATCTAATTTCAGAAACACTTGTACCTTGTTCTACCATAGGAAATACATTGTTTTCTTTTCCTACCATAACTTCTAAAAGATAAGAACCATCATGCTCTAACATCTCTTTTAAAGCATTTTTCAAGTCGTTTCTTGCTTCTATTTTTTGACCTTCTATTTGGTAGGCTTTTGCAAGTGCTACAAAATCTGGACTTGTAATATCTACGAAAGAATAGCGTTTGTCGTTGAATAATTCTTGCCATTGACGCACCATTCCAAGGAAGCTATTGTTTAGGATTAATATTTTTACTTTAGCTCCAAATTGCATAATCGTTCCCATTTCTTGTAACGTCATTTGGAAACCACCATCTCCACAAACCATGACAATGTCTTTTTCTGGTGCTCCATACCATGCTCCAATTGCTGCAGGTAAACCAAATCCCATTGTTCCTAATCCTCCTGATGTAACCAAAAGCTTAGAATCTTTGAATTTCGCGTAACGACAAGCCGACATCTGATGTTGTCCTACGTCTGTCACAATAACGGCTTCTCCTTTAGTTAATTCATTTAAGGTATTGATAACCTCAGCCATAGATATCACATCAGTTGTTGGATGGAATTCTTTATTAATAACTTCTGTACGTTCTTCTTTTTCGAGATCTCTAAATTCTTTTAACCATTGAGAATGATCATTAGGATGAATCAAATTTGTTAATAACAGAAGTGTTTTTTTACAATCTCCCCAAACAGGGACAGCAACTTTTACATTTTTACCAATCTCTGCTGGGTCAATATCAAGATGAATCACTTTGGCTTGTTTTGCATATTTGTCTAAGCGTCCAGTTACGCGATCATCAAACCTCATTCCTATGGCAATTAATACATCGCAATCATTTGTTTTAACATTAGGTGCATAATTACCATGCATACCTAATAAACCTACATATTGTGGATGATCAGTATCTAAAGAACTTAATCCCATCAAAGTTGTTGCTACAGGAATTCCAGATTTTTCTAAGAAATCGTTTAATTCTTGTTCAGCTTTTCCAAGTAATATTCCTTGACCAATAATCGCAAATGGTTTTTTTGCTTGATTAATAAGTTTAGCAGCAGCTTTTATATATTCAGTTCTTATCTCTGGTTCTGGTCTATAACTGCGAACATGCGTGCATTTCTCATACTTTTTCTTTTCGATAAGTTGTATTTGAGCATTTTTTGTAATGTCAATTAAGACAGGTCCTGGTCTTCCAGAGCGAGCAATATGAAATGCTTTTGCTAGAACATCATTTATTTCTTCTGCATCAGTAATTTGATAATTCCATTTCGTGATAGGATTAGTAATATTGATAACGTCAGTTTCTTGAAAAGCATCCGTTCCTAAAAGAGAAGCGAAAACTTGCCCTGTGATACATACAATAGGATTGCTATCAATCATGGCATCTGCAATTCCAGTGACTAAATTCGTTGCGCCTGGACCACTCGTGGCAAAAGCTACACCTACTTTTCCTGAAGTTCTTGCATAACCTTGCGCAGCGTGAATGCCTCCTTGTTCATGACGAACTAAAATGTGTTCTAATTTATCTTTGTAATCATACAAAGCATCATATATAGGCATAATTGCGCCACCAGGATAGCCAAAGACTGTTGTAACTCCTTCGGACAATAAAGCGTTAATAATCGCTTGTGAACCTGAAATTTGAGTTGGTTTATTGGTCAGTAAGACATCCTTCTGAAGCGTTTCCGACTTGCTTTGCGTATTTGTATAAGACTCCATTTTTTACTTTTAATGCGGGTTGTTTCCAGTTATTTTTTCGATTTTCTAATGTTTTTTCATCAATCAAAAGGTTTAATTCATTTTTGTTGATGTCAATTTCGATGAGATCATTATTCTCGACTAATGCGATTGGACCTCCTTCAAAAGCTTCTGGTGTTATGTGACCGACGACAAATCCGTGCGTTCCGCCACTAAATCGTCCGTCTGTAATCAAAGCGACTTTATCTCCTAATCCAGCTCCAATAATGGCAGATGTTGGTTTCAACATTTCTGGCATTCCAGGACCACCTTTCGGACCTTCGTTTCGGATGACGATAACGCTTCCAGCTTTGATTTGTAAATCTTCGATTGCTTTTAAAACTTCAACTTCGCTATTAAAAACTTGTGCTTTTCCTTTAAAATAAAAACCTTCTTTTCCAGATATTTTAGATACCGATCCGCCAGGAGCAAGGTTTCCGTAAAGCATTTGTAAGTGTCCAGTTTCTTTTATGGGATTAGATAATGGACGAATAATATTTTGTTTAGAGAAATCTAAATCAGGAACCGATGCTAAATTTTCGGCTAATGTTTTTCCAGTAACCGTTAAACAACTTCCATCGATTAAATCTTCTTGTAACATATACTTTAAAACAGCAGGAACTCCACCAACTTTACTCAAATGTTCCATCAAGTATTTTCCACTAGGTTTTAAGTCTGCTATTACTGATGTTTTATCGTTAATTGCTTGTATATCGTCTAATGATAATTTGATATTCATAGTCGCTGCAATTGCTAATAAGTGCAAAACAGCATTTGTGCTTCCGCCTAAAACAACAATTGTTTTGATTGCATTTTCTAAAGAATTCTTCGTGATGATATCACTTGGTTTAATATCTTTTTCTAATAAAATTCTTAGATAATGTGCCGCAGTTGTACATTCGTTTTTCTTTTCTTGACTAAGAGCAGGGTAAGACGAAGAATAAGGTAAACTCATTCCCATTGCTTCAATCGCCGCTGCCATTGTGTTTGCTGTATACATTCCGCCACAAGCACCTGGACCAGGACAAGCATTCTGAATGATTCCACAAAAATCTTTGTCATCAAGATTTCCGTTTAATTTTTTTCCTAATGCTTCGAAAGCAGAAACAATGTTTAATTCCTCTTCTTTGTAATGTCCCGGAGCAATTGTTCCACCATAAATCATGATCGAAGGACGGTTTAAACGTCCCATTGCCATAATCGATCCTGGCATGTTTTTATCACAACCAGGAATAGTAATTACGCCATCGTAAAAGTGTCCTGCACAAACAGTTTCGATAGAATCTGCAATGATTTCTCTACTTACTAAAGAGTAGCGCATTCCTGAAGTTCCGTTGGTAATTCCATCGCTAATTCCGATAGTGTTGAACTTCAATCCGATTAGGTTTTCGGCTTTCATTCCATCTTGTACCAACTGTGCAAATTGATTTAGGTGCATATTGCAAGTATTTCCATCGTACCCCATGCTTGCAATTCCGATTAATGG
This sequence comes from Empedobacter sp. UBA6305, assembly GCF_002440405.1. Lineage (NCBI taxonomy): Bacteria > Pseudomonadati > Bacteroidota > Flavobacteriia > Flavobacteriales > Weeksellaceae > Empedobacter > Empedobacter sp. UBA6305. The sequence goes on from NZ_DJTP01000009.1 coordinate 80,219, forward strand.
TTTTTTAAGGTCTTCGTTTGTTAAGCCAATCCCATGTAACATCGCTTGTGACGCGGGTAAAGTGTCATCTTGCGTAACGGTTCGACTATGTTTGTTTAGTGCTTTGTAGTTGTTTTTCATCACTATTTATTTGACATTGTTTGTATTAAAAACATAAAAAAAAGCCACCCTGAATAAAGGTGGCTCATAAAAAATCGTTCAAAAAATTTGTCATAAAACCACCTTTCCTAATCGTAAGACCAAGACTAAAATAATAATGATAATAATGACGAAATTGTTTTGCATAATATTGTTTAATTAATTTTTCTCCATAAAAAAAGCCACCTCGTTAAGAAGTGGCTTTAATTGTTATTTTGTACGTACACAACTAATTACCACTCCCTGGGATAAGAATGACTAAAATAATCAAGTTGATAATGTTGTGAACTAATTTCATTTTCTTTTTTTGATAAGCCAAAGCTAGGATTAATTTTTTTAACTTAGCTCAACTTTTTTTATAAATTTTCCGAAAAATTTTCATTAATTGAAAATTCGCATTTTAACATTGCTTTTTTTAAAGATTGTTTAAAAATAAGTTTATAAAATTTTATATTTGCAAAACTTTGGAACAGAAAACTATTCACAACGTTTTTAGCTTATACGATTCTTCAGATTTCGTACAGAAGCTTATTGTCAATTTTAAAAATAATCCACAGCATAAAGTCAATATCAAAGGTTTTTTAGGTTCAGGATTGAGCATTATAACTGGTCATTTATATGATCGTGTTGCGCGTCCTACGATTCTAATTTTTGATGATAAAGAAGAAGCGGCTTATGTGTTAAATGATTTGGAAACTTTGTTTGATAAAGAACAAATTCTATTTTTTCCGTCTTCTTATAAGCGTCCTTACGAAATTGAGGAAGTAAATAATGCAAATGTTGTTATTAGAACAGAGGTTTTAAATGTATTATCGCATTCGAAACGCCCAAAAATTGTGGTGACATATGCGGAAGCCTTGTCTGAAAAAGTAGTGACAAAAAAAGCGCTTTCTACGAATACACTTAAAGTGAAGGTTGGAAATGATTTAGGAATTGATTTCTTAACGGAGGTTTTATCTTCTTATAATTTTCATCGTGTTGATTTTGTTTCTGAACCGGGAGAATTCTCGATTCGTGGTGGAATTATAGATGTTTTTTCGTTTTCGAATGAGCATCCTTATCGAATTTCGTTGTTTGGTGATGAGGTGGAAACCATCAGAACGTTTGATATCGAGAATCAATTGTCCATTGCAACGACAAAAGAAATTACGATTATTCCAAATCTTGAGAGTAAATCGATTAACGAAAAACGAGAAAGTTTCTTAGAATATATTTCGAAAGATAGTTTAGTTATCGCGAAAAATATTTCTGTTTTAGCGAAACAAATCACCAAGAATTTTGAACAAGCGGAAGTTGCTTTTTCAGAATTGAAAGGAGAAATTAAACAAGCAGAACCGAATCATTTATTTTTGAATGAGAATGCATTTCTTCAACAAATTTCATCTTATGGAGTTATTGAATGTTCCATGAAATCTTATTTTGAAACAGTTGAAGAAATAGAATCACCATTCAAACCTCAACCAAGTTTTAATAAGCAATTCGAGTTATTAATTGATGATTTGAATGAGCATAAAGCCGAAGGTTTCAAAAATGCACTGATTTGTTCCAATGAAAATCAAATCAAACGTTTCGAAGAAATTTTTGATGATATCGGAAAAGAAGTTTCATATATTCCCGTTTTGGGATCTATTTATCAAGGTTTTATTGACGAAGAAATCAAATTAACGTGTTATACAGATCACCAGATTTTTGGTCGATATCATAAATTCAATCTTCGAAATTCATTTTCCAAAAAAGAAGCGATTACGCTAAAGGAAATCAATTCGTTGCAAGTTGGAGATTTTGTGACGCATATAGATTATGGGATCGGAAAATTTGCAGGTTTGGTACGATTGAATAATAATGGCGTAACGCAAGAATCAATCAAATTGATTTATCAAAATAATGATATTCTGTATGTTAATATTCATTCGTTGCATAAAATTGCAAAGTTTAGAGGAAAAGATGGCGCTGAGCCAAAAATTTCAAAACTTGGATCTCCAGCTTGGAAAAATTTAAAGAATAAAACCAAAGCTAAAGTAAAAGAAATTGCTTTCGATTTGATTAAATTATATGCGAAACGCCGTGCCAGAAAAGGTTTTGCGTATTCGCCTGATACGTATTTGCAAAATGAGTTGGAAGCATCTTTTATTTATGAAGATACGCCCGATCAGTACAAAGCGACGCAAGATGTAAAAACGGATATGGAATCTGAACGCCCAATGGATCGTTTGGTTTGTGGAGATGTTGGTTTCGGGAAAACAGAGGTTGCGATTCGTGCGGCGATGAAAGCAGCTGTTGATGGAAAACAAGTTGCTGTTTTAGTGCCAACAACGATTTTAGCTTTTCAACATTTCAAGACATTTTCAGAGCGTTTACGAGATTTGCCTGTGAAAGTTGCTTATCTCAATCGATTTGTAACAGGAGCAAAGAAAAAAGCTGTTTTAGATGGTTTAAAATCTGGTCAAGTTGATATTGTGATAGGAACGCATCAATTGGTTAATCCAAAAATTGAATACAAAGATTTGGGATTATTAATTGTGGATGAGGAACACAAATTTGGTGTTGGTGTAAAAGATAAATTGAAAACACTTCGCGAAAATATTGATACATTAACCTTGACTGCGACGCCAATTCCGCGTACACTTCAATTCTCGTTGATGGCTGCGCGTGATTTATCGGTTATCAAAACTCCTCCACCAAATAGACAACCTGTCGATACGCAATTGGTTGGTTTTAATGAAGAGATTTTCCGTGATGCGATTATGTATGAAATGCAACGTGGTGGACAAGTTTATATCATTCACAATCGTGTGCAATCGTTAAAAGATATTGCTGGAATGGTACAACGATTAGTTCCTGATGCGAGTGTGGCGATTGGTCATGGACAAATGGATGGGAAAGAATTAGAAGCCGTTTTACTCGATTTTATTGATGGTCGATATGATGTTTTTGTGTCAACAACTATTATCGAATCTGGTTTAGATGTTCCGAATGCGAATACGATTTTAATTAATGATGCGCAGAATTTCGGTTTGGCAGATTTGCATCAAATGCGTGGACGTGTTGGTCGTAGTAACCGCAAAGCGTTTTGTTATTTGGTTGCGCCACCACTTTCGGTTTTAACGGACGAAGCGCGTAAACGTTTGCAAGCAATTGAGCAGTTTTCTGATTTAGGATCAGGATTCAATATTGCGATGAAAGATTTAGAAATTCGTGGAGCTGGAAATCTTTTAGGTGCTGAACAAACAGGATTTATGATGGATATTGGATTCGAAACGTATCAAAAAATCTTGAATGAAGCGATAGAAGAATTGAAAGAAACGGATTTCAAAGATTTGTTCGAAGATCAAAAATCGGAAGAAGTAAAATCGTATGTGTCGGATGTGCAAATTGATTCGGATTTACAAATTATGTTCCCAGACGAATACATTGAAAGTTCGGAAGAGCGTTTATTGCTGTACAAAGAATTAGCTGATGTCGAAACTGAAACAGATTTACAAACGTTTAAAAATAATTTGATTGACCGCTTTGGAAAATTACCAATTGAAGCCGAAAATTTATTGGAATCAATTCAACTGAAATGGATCAGTAAAAAATTAGGTTTCGAACGTTTGGTGATGAAAAATGGTGTTTTATTGGCTTATTTTATTAATAAACCACAAAGCGAATTTTATCAGTCAGATGAATTTAGATTAATTTTAAATTACGTTCAAAATAACCCTAAAAACATCAGTTTTAAGGAAAAATCACCCAAAAAAGGAGAAGAGTACCCAACATTGTTAGTACGATTTGAACATATTAAAACTGTGAATGAAGCACTACAAGGTCTACAAAATTTATTAATTCATTAACTTTTTTAAGTTTTAATTAGTAATCTAATAAAATACATAGGGAGAATTGACCAAGTTGTTAGTTCTCCTTTTTTTATTCAATTATCAAACTTCCGATATAAATAAATAATATATAATTTATCATATAAAGAACTACAACTTACTGAAAACTAATTCACATAAATAATATGATATTTTATTATTATTTTTATCGATAAAATATTAGTTGGAAAAATAGTAAAGTAGTTATGGAAACAGCATCAAGTTATATTCCTATTCTCATTCTTTTTGTGATTGCTTTTGCGTTTGTAGCGGGTACTATCGTTGCGACGCATTTTCTTGGGCCATCGAGAAAGACAGACGAAAAATTAGAGAATTTCGAGTCTGGGATTGAGAAAGTTGGAAATGCAAGACAGCCATTTGCAATTAAATACTTCTTAGTAGCCATTTTATTCGTGTTATTCGACGTAGAGGTAATCTTCTTTTACCCATATGCAGCGAATTTTAAAGAGTTAGGTTGGGAAGGTTTTGCAGCAGTTGTAACATTCGTTGGATTATTCTTTGTGATGTACTTGTATGTACGCAAAAAAGGAGCTCTTAATTGGGAAAAATAGAGCGATTAAAATTCTAAAATAATAGTATAATGATTCATAATAAAAGACCAGTAACACACAATACCAATGTGAAGATTGTAGAGTCTCCAGGAGGTTTTGAAGGTGAAGGTTTTATGGCGATGCAACTATCAAAAGTAGTTGGATTAGCGCGTAAAAACTCTATTTGGCCTTTACCATTTGCGACAAGTTGTTGCGGAATCGAGTTTATGGCGACTATGGGTTCGACATACGATTTGGCACGTTTTGGATCTGAGCGTTTGGCTTTTACGCCTCGTCAGTGCGATTTGTTGATGGTAATGGGTACAATTTCTAAAAAAATGGCACCAGTTCTGAAGCAAGTTTACATCCAAATGGCAGAACCTCGTTGGGTGATTGCTGTTGGCGCTTGTGCAAGTTCGGGAGGAATTTTTGATACATATTCGGTCTTACAAGGAATTGATGAAGTAATTCCAGTAGACGTATATGTGCCAGGTTGTCCGCCTCGTCCAGAAGCAATTATCGATGGTGTAATGCGTATTCAGGAGTTGGTAGAGAGCGAAAGTGTTCGTCGCAGAAGTAGCGAAGAATATCAACAACTTTTAGCAAGTTATGGAATTAAATAAGTTGAAATAATGGACAATTCATTTATAAAAGACCGTTTGGTTCAGAAGTTTCAAGAAAATATATACGGATACGAAGAGCATTTCGGTGTATTGACTTTATACGCTAACAAAGATTTCAATCTAAAGATTTTACAATATTTATATGATGATGAGCAATTATCTTTCAAATTTTTGAAGGATTTAACTGCTATTCATTATCCTAATAATGTTGGAGAAGAATTGGTTGTAACCTATTTAGTTTATAATCTATATGAAGGAGTTGAGGTTCGATTAAAATTTGCTTTACCAATCGAAAAACCTTCGATTTTTACCGCAACTAAATTATTCGAAACAGCTAACTGGTTAGAGCGCGAGGCGTATGATTTCTATGGAGTTGATTTTGTAGGACATCCAAATTTAATTCGTGTCATGAATGTTCCAGAAATGGATTATCATCCGTTACGCAAAGAGTTCCCATTAGAGGATCAAACACGTAAAGACAAAGACGACGATATGTTTGGTCGTGGTGGAGATTTTAATTACGGAGGTTTTAATGTAAAAGCAAATTAACCATGGGAAAAGAGAAAACTAAAAAATTAAAGCATCTTGATCTTCCAGATGGTTCGTTAGAAAAAAGCACAATTACCTTAAACTTAGGACCTACGCATCCTGCAACACATGGGGTATTTCAAAATATTTTAGAGATTGATGGTGAAATCATCAAATCTGCGGTTCCTACAGTTGGGTATATTCACCGTGCTTTTGAGAAAATTGCTGAACGCAAACCTTTGTACCAAATTACACCTTTAACAGACCGATTGAACTATTGTTCGGCGCCGTTAAATAACTTAGGTTGGCACATGACAGTTGAGAAATTCGTTGGAATTGAAGTTCCAAAACGTGTTTCTTATTTGCGTGTTATCATTATGGAATTGGCTCGTATGGCAGATCATATTGTATGTAACTCGATTATGGGTGTTGATACAGGAGCATTTACAGGATTCCTTTATATGATGAAATACCGCGAGTTGATTTATGAGATTTACGAAGAAATTTGTGGTTCTCGTTTAACAACAAATATTGGTCGTATCGGTGGTTTCGAACGTGATTTTTCTGAAGTTGCTTGGACAAAAATCCATCGTTTCGTGAGAGAGTTTCCAGATGTCTTAACAGAGTTTGAAAACTTATTTTTACGTAACCGTATTTTTATGGATCGTACGCAAGGAGTAGGAGGAATTTCGGCTGAACGTGCATTAAATTATGGTTTCACAGGACCAAATTTACGTGCGGCTGGTGTAGATTATGATGTTCGTGTAGCGAAACCATATTCTCGTTACGAAGAATTCGAATTCGATATTCCAGTTGGTACAACGGGAGATTGTTACGATAGATTCTTAGTTCGTGGTCAAGAAATGTGGCAAAGTTTAAGTATCATTAAACAAGCAATTGCAAAAATTGATGCATTAGAAGGAGAAGAAGCAACGCAATATCATGCTGATGCTCCAGACTTTTATTTACCACTAAAGAAAGATGTTTACACAAAAATGGAAGCGTTAATCTATCACTTCAAAATTATTATGGGAGAGGTAGATATGCCAAAAGGAGAAATTTATAATTCAATCGAAGCTGCAAATGGTGAGTTGGGTTATTATTTCGTTTCTGATGGTGGACGTTCGCCATACCGTTTACATTTCCGTAGACCTTGTTTCATTTATTATCAAGCTTATCCAGAATTGATTGAAGGATCAATGATTTCAGATGCCATTATCACAATGAGTAGTTTGAATTTGATTGCTGGAGAATTAGATGCTTAATAAAAATTATTAAAAATGGCAATTCAATTTTCAGAAGAAACACAACAAAAAGTAGATAAAATCATTGCACGTTATCCATCGGATAAAAAACAAAGTGCATTGATTCCTTTACTTCATGTCGCACAAGCTGAGTTTGGTGGTTGGTTAGACACTCCTCATTTAGATTATGTTGCAGAAGTATTAGAAATTTTACCAGTAGAAGTTTACGAAGTAGCTTCATTTTATTCGATGTTTAACTTAAATCCTGTAGGGAAATTTGTGTTAGAAGTTTGTCAAACAGGACCTTGTATGTTAAGAGGTTCAGACAAAATTATTGAACACATCAAAACAAAATTAAATATTGAAGCTGGTGGAACTTCGGCAGATGGTTTATTTACATTAAAACCAGCCGAATGTTTAGGAGCATGTGGTTACGCGCCAATGCTACAGTTAGGAAAAACGTATCGTGAGAATTTAACGATCGAGAAAGTAGACGAATTAATCGAGGAATTGAAAAAATTAGCATAATGGGACAAAAATTACTGTTAAAAAATATTGATGTTCCAGGAATTCGTCAGTATCAAGCTTACCGCGAAAACGGTGGTTATGCAAATGCTGAAAAAGCATTTAAAATGACAACTGATGAAATCTTAGAAGAAGTAAAAACTTCTGGTTTAAGAGGTCGTGGTGGTGCAGGTTTCCCAACTGGAATGAAATGGAGCTTTTTGGCAAAGCCAGAAGGTGTTCCAAGACACTTAGTGGTAAATGCAGACGAATCTGAACCAGGAACGTTCAAAGACCGTTTCTTGATGGAATATATTCCTCATTTATTAATTGAAGGAGTTCTGATTTCATCATTCTGTTTAGGTTCTAATACATCATTTATTTATATCCGTGGAGAATATGCGTGGGTTGCAGAAATTTTAGAAGAAGCAATCGACGAAGCAAAAGCTGCTGGTTGGTTAGGTAAAAACATTCAAGGAACAGGTTTCGATTGCGAAATTTATGTTCAACGTGGAGGTGGAGCTTATATCTGTGGTGAGGAAACGGCATTGTTAGAATCGTTAGAGGGTAAACGTGGAAATCCACGTCTTAAACCACCTTTCCCAGCTGTTAAAGGTTTATGGGGAAGACCAACGGTTGTAAATAATGTAGAAACAATTGCTGCAATTGTTCCAATTATTGAAATTGGAGGAGAAGCGTATTCTAAAATTGGAGTTGGACGTTCTACAGGAACAAAATTAATTTCAGCTTGTGGTAATATTAATAAACCAGGCGTTTATGAAATTGATATGACAATTACGGTTGAAGAATTTATTTATTCAGACGAATATTGTGGAGGTATTCCAAACGGAAAACGTCTTAAAGCATGTATTCCTGGAGGAAGTTCTGTGCCAATTGTTCCAGCAAACTTATTGTTAAAAACTGCCGAAGGTAAACCTCGTTACATGAATTACGAAAGTTTATCAGAAGGAGGTTTCCAAACAGGAACAATGATGGGTTCTGGAGGATTTATTGTTTTAGATGAAGATCAAGATGTTGTTTACCATACGTATACATTAGCTCGTTTTTATCGTCACGAATCATGTGGACAATGTTCACCTTGTCGCGAAGGAACAGGTTGGATGGAAAAAATCTTGAAACGAATCGATGAAGGAAAAGGAAAAATGTCTGACATCGAATTGTTATGGGATGTTCAACGTAAAATCGAAGGAAATACAATTTGTCCATTAGGAGATGCAGCGGCTTGGCCAGTAGCAGCGGCAATTCGTCACTTCCGTGATGAGTTTGAATGGCATATTAATAATCCGGAAGAATGTTTGACGCGTAATTTTGGTTTAGCACATTATGCTGATCCAATCGAAATTAAAGAAACCGCAAATTAATACGAAGATGGCAGAAGAAACACCATTATTTAAAGTTACTATCGATAACGAAACGATTGAAGTACCTGCGGGAACAACGATCCTTCAAGCCGCTCGTATGATTGGTAAAGAAGTAGCACCTCCAGCGATGTGTTACTACGGTAAATTAGAAAATACAGGAGGAAACTGTAGAACATGTTTGGTAGAAGTATCAAAAGGTAGTGAAGCAGATCCTCGCCCAATGCCAAAATTGGTTCCGTCTTGTCGTACAACAGTTATGGATGGAATGGTTGTAGGCAATAAAACGTCTGAGCGTACAGTTGAGGCACGTAAAGGTATTGTTGAATTATTATTAATCAACCATCCTTTAGATTGTCCAGTATGTGATCAGGCAGGAGAATGTAAATTACAAGATTTAAGTTACGAACACGGAGCAGAAGCGACGCGTTACGAATTTGATCGTCGTACATTCCCTAAAGAAGATTTAGGTCCAAATATTCAGTTGAACATGAACCGATGCATTTTGTGTTATCGTTGTGTAAAAACTGCGGATCAAATCACAGGTTGTCGTGAGCATGGCGTAATGAATCGTGGAGATCACGCTGAAATTTCAACGCATATCAACAAAAGTTTAGATAACGAATTCATCGGAAATATTATTGATGTTTGTCCAGTAGGAGCATTAACAGATAAAACGTTCCGCTTCAAAAATCGTGTTTGGTTCTTGAAACCAGTTGATGCGCATCGCGATTGTCCGACTTGTTCTGGTAAAGCACAAGTGTGGTTCCGTGGGAATGAAGTTTTCCGTGTAACAGCTCGCAAAGATGAATTTAACGAAGTAAAAGATTGGATTTGTAACACATGTCGTTTCGATAAAAAAGATATCAACGATTGGACGTTAGAAAAACCATCAGAAATTTCTAAAGATTCTGTTGTTCGTCAAGGTCATTACTTTGAGAATAAAGTGGAGCCAAAAGAAACACTTCCGAAAGTAATCAAACGCGATCCAAAGATTTTATTAGATATTCACTCGGTTTCAGAAGTAAATGAACCAAATCGTGATTTATCTAAAATTGATGGACCAGCAACAAGTAAAGATTTTAAAGATTAATCATTCGTAAATAAAATTAACAAAAATGACAGAAGAATTTATTGCTGATGCATTAGAAAAGTTAGCTTTAGTAGGCGTAATGATTGGTTTTGCATTAGTTGTTGCCATGTACTCTACTTGGGCTGAGCGTAAAGTTGCAGCATTCTTACAAGATCGTATCGGACCAAACCGTGCAGGTATTTTTGGTTTATTACAACCACTTGCCGATGGTTTAAAATTATTCTCAAAAGAGGAAATTACACCAAAAGATTCGAATAAATTTTTATTCATCTTAGGTCCATCTTTGGCAATGATTGTAGCTTGTATGACAGGTGCAGTTATTCCATGGTCGACAGCTTTCGAGATTGGAGATCGTGTAGTTGTTCCTCAAATTGCAGATGTTAACATCGGGTTTTTATACATTTTAGGTGTGTTAAGTTTAGGTGTTTATGGAATTATGATTGGTGCTTGGGCATCGAACAACAAATACTCTTTAATGGGAGGTTTGCGTGCAGCTTCGCAGATTATTTCGTACGAATTACCAATGGGAATTGTGTTAATCACAATTTTGATGATGACAGGTTCTCTAAAATTGAGTGATATTGTACATTATCAACAAGAACATGCATGGTTTATCTTATTACAACCATTAGGATTTATCATTTTCTTGGTGTGTTCGTTTGCAGAAACTAACCGTACTCCGTTCGATTTACCAGAAGCAGAAAATGAATTAATTGGAGGTTATCACTCAGAATATTCTTCGATGAAGATGGGATTCTTCTTATTTGCAGAATACATCAACATGTTTATCAGTTCTGTGGTAATTTCTACCATCTATTTTGGTGGATACGATATCCCATTTGTAGACGATGCAACATTAGTAAACTCTATCGGAGTGAATGGAACGGCAATTCTTAATTTCCTTTCATTATTCGGTAAAGCTTGTTTCTTCATCTTCTTCTATATGTGGGTGCGTTGGACAATTCCTCGTTTCAGATATGACCAATTAATGGATTTAGGTTGGAAAAAATTATTGCCTTTAGCATTAATCAATATGTTAATTACAGGCTTAGTGATTTTATTATTAAACAAGTAGAATCATCAAAATCATTAAAAGTATGAAACCAATTACAAATAGAGTAAAACAAGTAGAACGTAAACCCCTTACTTTTTGGGAAAGTATCTATTTGATTTCTATCGCAAAAGGGTTGATGATTACATTGAAGCACTTCTTTTCGAAGAAAGCAACAATTAGTTATCCAGAAAAACAAAGACCGTTTAGTCCTGTATTTAGAGGATTACACGTTTTGAATAGAGACGAAGAAGATCGCGAAAATTGTACGGCTTGTGGACTTTGTGCTTTGGCTTGTCCAGCAGAAGCGATTACAATGGAAGCGGCAGAAAGACTTCCTGGTGAAGAAAACCTTTACCGTGAAGAAAAGTATGCAGCGAAATATGAAATTAACATGTTACGTTGTATTTTCTGTGGATTCTGTGAAGAAGCTTGTCCAAAAGATGCTGTTTATTTATCGCAAACAGTTCCACCAGCAAGTTTCAAACGTCAAAACTTTATCTATTCGAAAGAAGATTTATTAATCCCGAAAAAAGCTACAAATTAATGGAATTACCTATCATTTTATTCTATGTTTTGTCGAGCTTAACGGTGTTAAGTGCGCTACTAATGGTGTTCAGTAAAAATCCTGTACATTCCATTTTATATTTAATCGTAACATTCTTCTGCATCAGCGGACATTATGTATTGCTAAACGCACAGTTTTTGGCAATTGTAAATGTCATTGTCTATGCCGGAGCAATTATGGTATTGTTCTTATTCGTGGTGATGTTGATGAACTTGAATAGTGAAAAGAAATCATTTGGTCGACCAGCAAAAATAGTAGCAGCGAGTTTAATCTCTTTGTTATTTGTTGCCTTGACAATTGGTATTTTCTCACAAAATCAAGCTTCTGCAAACACAGCTGTAGAAATGGGAACAGGTGATTTAGGATTGATTCACAACTTAGGATCATTGTTATATTCAGAATATGTTTTACCATTCGAGTTGAGCAGTATTTTGTTTATTTCTGCAATGATTGGAGCGGTGATGTTATCGAAAAAGGACGAAGAATTATTGGATTAAATATAAAAAGTAAAAGATGTTACCAATCAGTTATTATATTACTTTATCATTAATCCTATTCGGAATAGGAATGGCAGGTGTTATGCTACGTCGTAACGCAATTGTCATTTTTATGTGTATAGAATTGATGTTAAATTCTGTGAATTTGTTGTTAGTAGCGTTCTCAAAAATGCACTATCACGCAAATTCAGTATTAGAAAAAGGAACAGATGCACAACTTTTAGTATTCTTTATTATGGTTGTAGCCGCAGCTGAGGTTGCTGTAGGATTATCAGTAATAATTTTATTGTTCCGAAAAGTATACTCGGTAGATATTAATGTGTTAAATCGTTTAAAAGGTTAAGAATGGAGCAGTATATATGGTTAATTCCTTTGATTCCATTCATAGGATTTTTGATTAACGGTTTAGGACGAAATGTACTTTCAAAAAGCTTAGTTACTTTCATCGGAAGTGGAGCAGTTTTGGCAAGTTTCATTTTATCAATCATGGTTTTTATGTCAGTTCCATCAGGAGCAGATGCACAACCATTAATTTTTAAGGCATTTGATATTATCAATATTCCAACTTTACAAGTTCCGTTTGCATTTCAAATTGATGCATTAACGAGTTTGTTTTTGTTAATTATTACAGGAGTTGGATTTTTAATTCACGTGTACAGCTCGGCTTACATGAGCGAAGACAAAGGATTTGCAAAATTCTTTTCTTACCTAAATTTATTCATCTTCTTCATGTTGATTCTTGTAATGGGAAACAACTTTGTGATGATGTTTATTGGATGGGAAGGGGTTGGACTTTGTTCATTCTTATTAATTGGTTTTTGGTTTACAAATCCAGAATATATCAAAGCAGCAAAGAAAGCTTTCATCATGAACCGTATCGGAGATGTTGGATTCTTATTGGCGATGTTTTGGATTTTCAAAGAATTTGGAACGTTAGAATATGTAAAAGTATTCAGCCAATTAGCAATTGATCCATCTGCATTTACAGGTTTTGTATTGACAGGAATTACATTATTGTTATTTTTAGCAGCAACAGGTAAATCGGCTCAATTACCATTATTCACATGGTTACCAGACGCGATGGCAGGACCAACGCCAGTTTCAGCACTTATTCACGCTGCAACAATGGTAACAGCAGGTATCTTTATGATTACACGTTGTAACGAATTATTTTCGGCAGCACCAATCACATTACAAGTTATTCAGTACGTAGGAATTGCAACAGCTTTTGTTACTGCAACGATTGCAATGCGTCAAAACGATATCAAAAAAGTATTGGCTTATTCTACAGTTTCTCAATTAGGATTAATGTTCGCAGCAATTGGATCTGGAGCGTATATCGCAGCAGTTTTCCACGTAATGACGCATGCATTTTTCAAAGCATTATTATTCTTAGGGGCAGGTTCTGTAATTCACGGAATGCACCACGAGCAAGATATGCGCAAAATGGGAGGTTTGAGCAAATACATGAAAATTACACATATCACTTTCTTGATTGGATGTTTGGCAATCGCTGGTATTCCAGGTTTATCAGGTTTCTTCTCGAAAGACGAAATGTTATTAGGAATGTTTGTTTCTAATCCAGTTGTTTACGGAATCGGATTTATCGTTTCTGTGATGACAGCATTCTATATGTTCCGTTTATATGCAATGACTTTCTTAGGAGATTTAAGAGATAAAGAAGCTCATCCGCATGAAAGTCCAGCTGCAATGACAATTCCATTAATCATCTTAGCAGTTCTTTCTGTTTTTGCAGGTTATATCGGAATTCCAGCGTTGTTTATGCAAGACGGACATAAACTTCAAACTTTCTTAAGTGGAGTTGTATCAATCGGAGAAGCTCATCATGTTTCTCATGCAACAGAATGGATGATGATGGGAGCTTTATTACTTTGTGTACTTGGTGCAATTTATTATGCAATCAAGAAATACACAAACCATGTAGATGGTGAAGCAACAGGAATTGCAAAATTCTTTGAAGACAAATGGTACATCGACGAGTTATATGACAATGCAATTGTAAAACCATTGTTCGAGTTGGGTGATGTCTTGAAAAAATATGTAGAAAAAGCAGGAATTGCAGCTTTTGTTTTAGGAGTTGGAACTGTTTCTGGTCGCGCATCAAAAAATGTACGTCAGCTACAAAACGGAAATGTAGGATTCTATATTATGCTAATGGTTGTTGGAATCGTGGCAGGTATCGCAATCTTTTTTATGGGGTATTTAATTTCAAAATAGGTTAGTAATGCTTTTATCTTTATTTATCATTTTACCATTAATAGTAGGAGTTTTTATGCTATTAATGCAAGGTCAAAAACCACAAAGATGGTTAGGAGCATTCGTTGGTGGAGCGTTGTTGGCGTTGTACTTGTTTATCACTTGCAAAGGAGGAAACAACGAGTTAACGTTTCAAACACAATGGTTCAATTTCAACAGCGTTAAAACTTATTTCGCGTTAAATGCTCAAGGTTTGGGAGGATTAATGATTTTATTAACTAACCTTACTTACTTAGCTCTTTTTGTTTATTTATCAACAACAAAACAAAAATATAGCAATACATTCTATGGGTTATTGCTAATCACTTTAGCAGGATTAAACGGAGTTTTCTTAGCAGAAGATTTAATTTTATTCTATTTCTTCTGGGAAGTTGTTTTAATTCCAGTTTATTTCTTAATCGGATTATTCGGAATTGGAAAAGACAAAATTCGCGCAAATATGACATTCTTCTTATACACGATTTTAGGATCGATGTTTATGTTAGGAGGAATTATTTACATCGGATTTTTCTTACAACCAGCATCATTTTTATTAACAGATGTTGTACAAGTTACAGGACCGCATTATTCAACAAATACAGCGTTGGCATTGTTATTCTTAATCGCTTTTGTGATTAAAATTCCAATCTTTCCATTTCACACATGGCAACCAACCATCTACAAAACATCTCCAACTCCATTAACAGTTGTACTTTCAGCTTTGATGGCGAAAATGGGATTATTTGCAGTGGTTACTTGGTATTTGGGAATGTTCCCAACAATTTCAGAATTGTTCAAATACATTACGTATATCGCAATTTTCGGATTAGTTTACGCTTCGTTAATCGCATTGAGTGCAAAAAATGTAAAGAAGATTATTGCATATAGCTCGATTGCTCACTTGGCTTTAATCTTCGTTTCAATATTTTCAGAATTAGCAAATGGTGTAACAGGAGCTTATTTTCAAATGTTTTCACATGGTTTAGTTGTTTTAGGATTATGGTTATGTGTAGATATTATGGAAAGAAAATATGATTTGACAGATATCAAATCGATTGGTGGTTTAGCGAAAGTTGATCCAACATTATCTATCTTATTCATGATATTCGGTTTAGCAAACGTTGCATTACCATTGACAAGTTCATTCATCGGAGAGTTTATGATGCTTTCAGCATTGTTTACACACAATCCAGTTTTATGTGTTGTAGCTTGTTTAGGTGTTATTTTATCTGCCGTTTATACGTTGAGATTATCAAGCGCATTATTGTTTGGAGAAGTGAAAAACATCAAACAAAAAGATGCTCAAAAAGGAGGTTTTGGACCAATTGCAGTTATTTCTGTAATCGCAATCATCGTGATTATTTTAGGAGTTTATCCAACACCAATTTTTAATTTATTAGCACATTAATCATTTTTGAATAAATAGATATGAATACGATTATTTTATCAGCACTTTCAGGTATTATTTTGATGTTTAGTGGATTCTACATCAAAAATAATCGTGCCTTAAATATACTTTCTGTTGTTCTGTTTTTCGGAATGATTGTAGGAGGAATTTTCGAATTGAAAGGTTGCTCAATGTTCGCAGGAAAATTCGATAATATGATTGGACAATCGCTTTACGGCGTTTCGTTCTTTATCGCATTGGCAGGATTGGCAATTTTTTACTTATTATTGAACAAAGATTTGTTTGGAAAAGTAGGAAAACACGTGGCAGAATATTATGCCTTAATTTTCTTCTCTTTTACAGGAATCGCAGTTTTAGCACAATTCCACAACTTAGTAATTATGTTCTTAGGAATCGAATTAATGTCAATTCCAATGTACATTATTGCAGGAACAAACAAAGAAAGTCTTAGAAGTACAGAAGCTTCTGTAAAATATTTCTTGATGGGAGCTTTCTCAACAGGAATTTTGATGTTAGGTGTAACATTTTTGTACGGCGCAACAGGAACTTTTATGGTTGATCAATTGGTAAACTATAACAAAGATTTCGAAACAATTTATTACGCAGGATGGTGTTTAATCATCTTCGCATTTTGTTTCAAAGTTTCTGCAGCACCGTTCCACGCATGGACACCAGACGTTTACGACGGAACACCAACTGTGTTTACATCGTTTATGTCGACAATCATCAAAGGAGGATCATTTTTAGGATTTATTTTAGTCCTAAAATCATTCCCAACAAATGTAGAATATGCCGAATATTACCGTTTATTATTCGCGTCAATTATCATTTTGACGTTATTTATCGGAAACTTCGGAGCAGTTTCTCAAAAATCTGTCAAACGTTTGATGGCTTATTCATCAATCGCGCAAGCAGGTTTCATGTTATTTGTTTTGTTCAATATCAATTCAGCTTCTAAAGAGGCTTTGATGTTCTATACGATTGCTTATTCAGTTGCGAACTTCATTATTTTCTATGCGATTGATCAATTCAAAAATCCAAAATTTGAGAGTTTCATTGGTTTAGGAAAAGCAAATCCAGTTTTAGCAGCAGCGATGACAATTTCATTAATTTCATTAGCAGGTATTCCATTAACAGGAGGTTTCTTTGCGAAATTTATGGCGTTGAGTATTGGAGGAACAAACGATAAAAACCTATTTTTGATTGTAATTGCATTGGTTATGGCAGTTTTGAGTATGTATTATTACTTCAAAATCATCAACTACATGTATTTCAAAAAAGGGAAAAACAAATTAAAAACACAAGACGGGTTAACAAATTTCCTTTTAATTATCGGAATGGTAATCTTAATTGTGATGGGAATTTTTCCAGGAATATTATCGTCATTTTTACAAACGCCAATGTGGTAATTGGAGAATGATTATTATATAGTTTTTTATTATTTATTATTTAAAAGCTCGTGTCAAGTACTTGACACGAGCTTTTTTTTATATGGGATTATTTTGCAAAGAGTGTAAACCCTAACTTATCAACAACACATTATTGATAAATAAAGTTAAAACCCATAAAATCATTTCGATAATCAATTTATCTTTAGAGTAAATCTTACGATTCTTCAGATGAAAAGTCAAGCGTTTAACTCAGTCAATTAGTTTCAACAATTAGCAGAAGAAATCAATAAAATGCAACAAGCATTTGCAGAAGGAAACATTAGTTCTTTAGATTTGTACCTAATGGAAGAGGAGGATGTATTGCAATACCTAAAAATTTGCAAAAGTACATTATACAATTACAGAAAGAAAAACCTTTTAAAAGCCTACAATTATTTTGGTCGAAACGTCTACTTAAGACACGAAGTTTACCAAGCAATAATCAATCAATTACTCAAATAAATCAAGAGGCTTTTAAGCCTCTTTTTATTTATAATAAATTTAATAATACTCAATAAGATCATCATTAAAGATAACAATTAACAACCAATTCTTTTTTTGAATCCTTTTTTAGACAAAAAAAGAGACAGAAGATTTAACCAAAAAGAAAAACTTCCCCGTTTGAAAGAGGTCAGGAGAGTGTAAATCAAATGTAAAACAAAACCACTACAACCACACAAACACCGAACAAACACCGAAGCGCTGCGGTACTTATCAACAGAACAACCACAGCACAACCACAGAAATATACAGACGAATACAAATAAGTACATTTCATTCCAAAGCATTGCAAATCATTCCAAATGTTTCCATTTGTATGCAATAATTGAATTAATACGGATATCCATTACGAACTTCACCATAGAAATTAAAAATCAAGTAAAACATTTAAAACCAAAAAGTATGGGTAAAGTTATTGACAGTATCATTTCAGGTACATCCGGTCGTACAGGTCGAATAGTAGTCGCAAATGTCAACGGTTACGAAATATCACGCATTCGTCCTAAAAAATTATCAAAAGCACCAACTCCAAAACAAGCATTAATCAAAGAACGTTTCAACAAATCAGTCTTATTTCTTGCGAGTTACAAAGAATATGCAAAAGCATTTTTCGGAACAAAAGTAGGATTACGTTCCACATACAATTCTGCAATGAGCAATGTCATGAATGCATTAGTCTGTGATATGGATAATTTACAAATACTACCTAATTATCATCAAATTCAATTTTCAAAAGGAAAAGGAATAGATCTACAACCCTTAGCCATCAGTTCTCCAACTCCGTTAACAATTCAGATCGATTGGGAAAACAACTCCATGGGCTCTAATGGCGAAACAGATTACATGGTGGCATTACTTGCAGAAGACAACGACCTTAATGTAGGAACCCAGTTTTTTCAAACCAATGCAATCCGTGTAGACTTAACATATCAACTAAGTTTATTACCAAGATATCAAGGTAAAGAATTACATATATGGATTGCCTTTGTCAATCCAGAAAACCTATTTGCATCTAATTCTGTTTACGTAGGAAAAATCATAGTAAACTAACATTGACTATGATTCAGAAAAGAGAGAAAAAACCGTTTATATCATAACAAATCACATAAGTTGATGTCCAAGATACAAACGGTTTTTCTTTTTTTATCAAAAGAAAAAACTTCACCAAAGACACAAAAAAAAATCCCTCTCGAGAGGGCATAGAAGAGTGTAAACCCTAACTTATCAAGCTAAATTCATTTCAGCTTCACATTATTTTCTAATCAAATTCCAAATCAAAAAATTGGCATTAAATCGATGACGTTAAGAAAATGATTGAAGAGCAGCGTTAAAAAGATTTTAGCTCGTAGAGTTTTTAAAATCTTTAGCGAAGCGAAAACCATTTTTAGTCCAATCGATTTACAGCCAAGTCTTTTTTGGTTACTTTTTTTGACTGTTCCCCGAAGGGCATATGAATACCAATTAATTAAAATAGATATTCAATGAATAAAAAAAGTAACAGAAGGTTGTTAACTAAATAAAAACAACCAACCCCCAACCTTCACCTTAATCTCAATCTTTTTTGTATTTTTGAAGTTAAAGTTTAATGATTAGTTAGAAATGAGAAAATTCACTTTACTAATCTGCTTATGTTTGGTTCAATTAGCTTTTGCACAACGTAAAGGATATTGGCAACAAAAGGTAGATTATAAAATAGATGTTGATATGAAAGAAAAATCATATCAATACGATGGAAAAATGCAATTGAAATACACCAACAATTCAGGTCAAAGCCTGAATAAAGTTTATTTTCATTTATATTTTAATGCTTTTCAACCAGGAAGTATGATGGATAATCGTTTACAAAACATTTCAGATCCTGATAAAAGAATGGCAACAAATATCGGAACAAAAGAAAATCCTAAATATGTTAGCCGTATTTCTGAATTAAAACCAGATCAAATTGGTTATCAAAAAGTAACATCTCTTAAACAAGATGGTAAAGCCGTTTCATATAAAGTAGACGGAACAATCTTAGAAGTTACATTAGCAAAACCAATTGCAGAAGGACAAACTTCTACTTTCGATATGGTTTGGAATGCACAAGTTCCCGAACAAATTCGTCGTTCTGGACGTAATTCGAAAGATGGTGTAGAATTTTCTATGGCACAATGGTATCCTAAAATGGCAGAATTCGATCCAGAAGGATGGCATTTAGATGAATACATTGGTCGCGAATTTTTTGCGCCTTTTGGTAATTTTGATGTCACAATTAACATCGATAAAGATTATGTAATCGGAGCTTCAGGAGAATTACAAGACCCTAATAGTGTAAAAGGTTATGTAAAAAATCCAACAATCAAAACAAAGAATGGAAAAGTAGCTTGGAATTTCAAAGCTGAAAATATTCACGATTTTGTTTGGGCTGCAGACAAAGAATTTATTGTAGAACATGCAAAATCAAAGCATGGTGTTGAGGTATATTTAGTTTACCAAGACAATGATAAATCTTCTGCATGGAAACAAGCAATGCCTTACGCATTAGGTTTCTTCGATTATAATTCTGAACACTTTGGCGAATATCCTTGGAAAACATATTCAATCATTCAAGGTGGTGACGGTGGTATGGAATATGGTACTGCAACTTTAATTGCTGGAGGAAGTAATTTAAATAGCTTAATCGGAACTATTTTCCACGAAGCAGCTCACTCTTGGTACCAACAATTATTTGGTATCAATGAAACATACAACGAATGGTTCGACGAAGGTTTTACATCATATGTAGAGCAAATGGCGCACCTTAATGTTGTAGATAAATTAAAAGTAATGCCTTCTAATCCAAATCCAGATGCCTACAAAGGATATATTAATTTAGCACTTTCTGGTAAAGAAGAACCTGCAAGTTTATTAGCAGACTATTATAATACAAACTATGCATACTCTTTAGAAGCATATTACAAAGGTCAAGTTTTAGCAATTCAATTAGGATATATTATTGGAAATGATAATTTAAACAAAACATTCCTAGAATTCTATAAACAATGGAAATTCAAACATCCATCAGGGAATGATTTCAAACGTGTAGCAGAAGAAGTTTCTGGAATTAATCTTAAATGGTACTTCAATTTATTCTTGAACACAACACGCAAAATTGATTACGCTGTAGAAGCTGTAAACGGAAACACAATCACAATTGCAAACAAATCAGATTTTGCAATGCCTATCGATTTGTTGGTAGAATATACAGATGGCTCAAAAGAATTATTCTACATTCCTTTACGTGAAATGCGTGGAGAAAAACCAGCAGAAAACTTAGTAGAATACCAAGGTGCAAAAAGAATTATTTTAGAAGATTGGTTCTGGACAAAACCTACCTATGATGTTAAAGTTTCGAAAGAAGTTAAACAAGTTACCATCGATCCAACAAAACGTTTGGCAGATGTAAACGATAAAAATAACGTATTTACAAAATAATGTTATTAGCAGTAAATATTGGAAATACTAATCTTCGTTTCGCAGTTTTCAAAAGTGAAACGGAGATTATTACATGGACAATCAATTCAAAACCTTACCGTACCGAATACGAGTTTTTTGCAAAATTCTCGAACATGTACGAGCCTTTCGGAATTTCGAAAAATGATATTACAGATATTGTGATAGGTTCGGTTGTACCACCACTTACAGCAAGCGTTAAGATTGCATTACAAAAGATTCACAAGTTCAAACCAATGGTTGTAGATCGTAATACGCCATCAGCAATCAAGCATAAGTCAAACCAAATGGGAACAGATTTATATGCGAATGCCGTAGCTGCACATTATCAAAATTATCAAGGCAAAAAAATTGTCATTGATTTTGGAACTGCACTAACTTTCTTAGGCATAGACGAATCAGCAAATGTCGGTGGAGTAGTAATTGCTCCCGGAATTATTACTGCCTTAAATTCTTTAGTAGGAGAAACAGCTCAATTACCAACAGTCGAACTAAAAGCACCAAAAACTGTTTTAGGATCAGATACAGAATCTTGCATGCAATCAGGAATGGTTTATGGGTTTTTAAGTATGGTCGAAGGAATGATCGATCGTATCAATGCCGAAGAAGGAGAACAATCTTATGTAATTTCAACAGGAGGAGTTGGCGGTGTTTACAAATCATTGACAGATAAAATTGATATCGATGATCGTCTACACACAATAAAAGGTCTTAAAATATTATACGAATTGAATAAAGATTCATTTCAGAAATAAATCTATTTTTAGATAAAAACAATTAAAAAGCTCGCTCATTGCGAGCTTTTTTCATTTTATATCAAATCATTTCAAAAAAATGTCTAATTTTCTGTAACCTTTTTACAAACCTTGAGTCTATTAAGTAAGAAAGCAATTAACACACGTGAAATTATTTGTACTAAATCGAAAAAGTAAAGAAGAAATTTTAGTCGATCGACTAAAAAAGAACGATGCTTTGGCGCAAAAAGAACTCTACGAACAAAACTCCAAAAAGATGCTGAGCGTTTGTAGAAGTTACATCGAAGACATGCATTATGCAGAAGATTGTATGATTAACGGTTTTTGTAAAGTCTTTAATCATATCGAGAAATTTCAAAATAAAGGAAGTTTCGAAGGTTGGATGCGTCGAATTATGGTCAACGAATGTTTAACTTTTTTACGTGCAAATAAAACATTGATTTATGTTGATGATGTAAGAGTTTCTAATTATGATGAAGCAGATGAAGAAGTAGAAGAAACATGGTTAAATTTTAATGTGCAAGACGTGTTAGATCAACTTTCAGAACCTTATAGACTGGTGTTTAATCTTCATATTCTCGAAGATTATTCGCATCAAGAAATTGCAGAAATGCTCAATATTTCGGTATCGACCAGCAAAACGCAATTGTTTCGAGCAAAGGCAAAACTGAAAGAAATTGTTCTAAGTAAAAAGAAAATGACAAATGAAAAACAACGATAAAATATCAAACTATATAAAAAACGATTTAGAAAATCGTGAGCTAAAACCTTCGCACGATGCGTGGGACAGAATTCAGGCTCGTATGGATGTCGCTCCATCACCACAAAAATCAAACTACAAATGGTGGTTATCTGCTGCGGTTGTGGCGTTATTTACAGTTACTACGTCTGTTTATTTATTTACGAATCAATCTAAAAATGATGAACCAAAAGAATTGGTAAATCATCAGGAACAAAATAATCCGCAACAAATTCAATCAGATTCTAATACAGTTCATTCTTCAGAATCGATTTTAGCGAATAATGAAAAGATTGATTCTTCTAAAAAAGAAGTTGAAATTCAGCCTCAAGAAGAGAAGAAACCAATTCAACATGGTAAAGTTCAAGTGGCGATAAACGAAGAATCTCAACAAG
This sequence comes from Empedobacter sp. UBA6305, assembly GCF_002440405.1. NCBI lineage: Bacteria > Pseudomonadati > Bacteroidota > Flavobacteriia > Flavobacteriales > Weeksellaceae > Empedobacter > Empedobacter sp. UBA6305. The sequence continues at coordinate 103,204 of NZ_DJTP01000009.1, forward strand.
TTGAAATGGCTTTTCCAACGAAGAAAGAAGCTATTGCAGAGAAGAAAGAAGAGTTAAAATCAGAAGCTCAACCAAAGAAAAATATTGCAGCTAACACAACATTAGATTCTGTAAAAGTGAACAAAAAGAAGAAGAATTTTGTAGATCCAAATATGTTGTTGTATTCGATCGAAAATAAAGAAAATCTAAAGGAGTCAAACCAATCGCGCGTGGTTTCTATCGGCTTCAAATAAAACATTAATATCCCTAAATTAGCAAGATTATGATAAAAAAACTTATCGTAGCAGGATTATTATGCTTATCAGCTACATCACTATATGCTCAAAAATTTACATTTGATTTGAATGATAAAAATGACGAAAAAATCAGTCCAATTGTAAAAGATCGCATTAGCGAATTTACGTTAGTGATTCGTCAAATTGTGCAGGAAGAAAAATCTGCAATGGAAAAGAAAATTGCGGCAGTTGACAAAGAATTAGCAGAAGGAAAACTGAATGCTTCTGAGGCTACAGCGAAGAAAGAAGCGATTGCAAATGTGTATTCGGGAACGATAAATGATCGTATTCAGGAAGTGAATTTTAACTTAGATGATATCATCAAACAACAAGTTGCATTTTCGATTATGAATGGCGAAGATCCAATTACGCCAAAAACGAAACAAGATGTGACGAAACGTTACCGAATTGCGAATCAAATTAACGGTTATGCTTCTTTTGGATACATGGCGTTTACAGGAAAAAAAGACGAAGAATTGAACAAACACGAGAAGTTTTCGAGCAATTTAACAGTAGGTTTAATGTATGAAAGACAATTATCCTTAACGAGTCCAGTTAACTTTTTAGCAGGAGCATTATTCTCTTGGAGAACTTACAGAATTGACGATGATATGCGTTTTAATCGTGATGAAAATGGAGATGTTGGTTTAATAAAACATGACAAATCGTTAGACAAATCGAAGTTGCGCTCGGCTTATTTTATGGTTCCAGTTGGATTTAAATACAATTTTTCGAAAGTCAAAAATATTACCGAAGATTTTGCATATCGTCCGCAAGGAAAACACTATATCGCAGCATATATGTATGGAGGAACGTTGTTATCATCGAATAATATTTACAAAGGAGATGGTGTTCGCAGCAAAAATCGTGGAAATTATAATGTGAATAATTTTATCTACGGAGCCGAAGTAACAATTGGTTTAGGATTGATTGATGTCTTTGTGAGAAAGGATTTTAATAATTATTTTAAAGATAATACATTCGATAATCGTAAAATGATTCAGTTTGGCATAAATCTTGGATTATAACAATTATCTCAATCATAGTTTTAGTATTGAAATTTTATAACATAACATTTTTTTTAATATAATGAACCTCAGATTTATCTGAGGTTTTTTATTTGTAGAAAAATTTTCTAAACCTGTTCAAAAAAATTGTAAATTAGTACAAATCCAATGAGAGATGGTAAAATCTAAACTTAGTTGGCAAACACTTCTTCTCGTCATCATTTTTCTATTATTAATGATGGTTAACTTCACGTTTGTCAAAGCTTTTTGGTTTGGAGGAAATTTTTGGATAGACGAACCTTTTTTACGCATTGGCGTTTTCATGATTTCTTTACTTGCATCGATGTCTATTTTATACGATTTAACGTTTAATTTGACCTTATTTACGTTAAAAGAAGAAACGTTCGAAATCAGAACAATTTTCAAAAAAGATGAAATTCCATATCGAGCAATTTATTATTTGTACGAAGAAGAAGACATTTTTCGCTTGAATCGCAATCAAATTCTAACTATTCAAACCAAAAAATCAAAGTTCAGATTACGAAGTTTTTTTGATTCAAATTATGATCAAGTAAAAACTAAACTAACCGAAAAAGCAGAACAATACGTTAATTTATTAGCTTAATGATATTAAAAAAACGTCGCTCATAGACGACGTTTTAATTATTACTATTATTTTTTAAGTAAATCAAAATGTTTTGAATCAGCACTAAAATTGCAACCGACGTAAAAAACATAAAGCCAACATAAATGGCAACTTGCTTGTCTTGACCAATTTTTATGAAGATAAAATAAGCCAAAAGTGTTCCCATGATTTGCATCAAAACGGCGCGCCAAGCCACTTTTTTTACAACAGCTGCATCTTTTGTTCTAAATCCAGCAATTCCTTGATAAATTGTCGGAAATATCAACATAATAAATGCGATTATTTTTAGAGGTGTTTCCATTTATACTTTTATTTCTTTCTGCATTTGTTCCACAACTTCGTAAGTTGCAGGACAAATTAGCGTGTTTTTTATGGTAAGATGATTAATCTGGTAAAATTTCTTACGATCTGTATGCGGATATTCACGACAAGCTTTCGGGCGATCTTCATAAACCAAACAATAATTTTCACTATCCAAAAAAGGACAAGGAACTTGCTGCAAAACATAGTCGTTGTCTTCATCAATTCGCAAATATTTATCAATAAATTGACTTGGTTTAATGCGAAAAACATGCGCTAAACGCTCAATATCTTTTTGTGTAAAAAGGGGACCAGTTGTTTTGCAACAATTCGCGCAAGAAAGACAATCAATACGATTGAAAACATCTTCGTGGATTTCTTCCATTTTCTGATCCAAGTTTTTAGGCGGTTTCTTCTTCAACTTCTCCAAAAACTTTTTGTGTTCGCGTTGTTTTTCTTTTGCTTTCGCAAAATATTCTTCTAAGAAATGATCTCCCATTTTTCTATCTCTCCTTCTTTTACTTCAAAAATCTCCGCGCAATCAACCATTTTAAGGTTTTCAAATTGTTTGAATCGCTCAGGATCTCTTTGTTCTAACTTCTTTAATAAATGGTTGAATTCATATTGCATTTGACCTGTTGTAACCTCAATTTTAATCTTTGTAAAATCAGAATCAATTTTATTTCGGTCAAAATTATATCCTCGTCTTGTGGCTTCGTCCCAAACTTTTGCTAAATATTGATTAATCGCTTCAAGCGGTTTTTCAATTGCTTTGAAACGAGTTAATTGCGGATGATTTTTATAACCTTTTGTATTGCCTTCCAAAACATTTTTTGCCAAAAGCGTTTCGCGCCAAAGTGCTACAATTCCTTTTGCATCGAGATATTTCGGATGAACAGACCAAATTCGCATTTGTTAGATTACTTCTCTTTTTTGATCTCTTCTACATTTTTTACACCACGTAATCTGCAAAACTCTTCGATAACATTGTGATGAGAAACCGTTTTATCTTTAAAATAATTGACAAAATATTTCTTTTCTTCTTCAGTTGCTTCTAACTGATTCAAGATATTCATTAAGTGCATTTTCATGTGACCTTTCTGAATTCCAGTTGTAACCAAAGAACGTAATGCACCAAAGTTTTGCGCTAAACCTGCAACAGCAACAAATCCCATCAATTCTTTAGCATTCGGTTTCCCAAGAATTCCCATTGCTAATTTTACTAACGGATGCAAAGCTGTCAATCCACCAATTGTACCAAGAGCAGTTGGTAAATCAATCCAAAAACGAAAAACTCCATCTTTCACTTCACAGTGTGTTAACGAAGAATACTGCCCATCTTTCGCCGCATATGTATGCGCACAAGCTTCTACAGCACGGAAATCGTTACCTGTTGCAATCACAACCGCATCAATTCCGTTCATAATTCCTTTGTTATGTGTTGTTGCACGATATGGTTCTATTTCTGCAATGCGAACAGCGCGCAAAAACTTTTCTACAAACTCTTCTGAGGTTACATTTCCTTCTGCCAATTGCTCAACAGGACAAGAAACCTCTGCACGAACAATACAATCTGGCGTATAATTCGATAAAATACACATCACGATTTGAACTGAATCTTTTTCATCATCTGTAAAAGTAGAATCAGCTTCTATCTCGTTGCGTAATGTTTTGGCAAATTGTTCTAAACAAGAATTGATAAAGTTTGCACCCATCGAATCCATTGTTTCGAAAGACGCTTTTATTTGATAATAGTTTTCTAAATCAGCAGTTTTATCAATTAATTCCAAAGCTAAAATACCACCACCACGCGCACGCATGTTTTTGGTGATATCATTTGTCGTTTCGATTAATTGATTTTTAATCGTTGTTTCAAATGCATTTTGTAACTTTTCTTTGTCGCCTTCGTACATAAAATGAACGTGACCCAATTTTGTTGTGGATAAAATAGTTGTTTTGAAACCACCACGTGTTTGCCAAAACTTCGCAGCTTTAGAAGCCGCAGCAACAACAGACGACTCTTCAACAGCCATTGGAATGGCATATAATTCGTCGTTGATTAAAAAGTTTGGTGCTAAACCAAACGGCATATAGAAATTAGAAACTGTATTTTCTGAAAATTCGTCGTGCAGTTTTTGTAAATCTGCATCATCATTCCAATATTGTTTCATGATTTGAATTGCTTTTTCATCGCCATTCAAATATTCATTGACAACCCATTCAATTTTTCCTTCTTTCGATAATTTCGAAAAACCTTCTACTGCTTGATGCTTCATATTGGATATTTTTTTATAAGACAAAAGTACAAACGTTTTGAATGTTATAAGATACTTCTTCTGTTTTTTGATTAATTTTTAACGATTTAGTAGAGTAGTGGATTTGGTTAAACACAATAAATGTAGAATTAGTTATTGTACTATAACTTTTTGAAGAAAATATCCACTTGAAAATTGATATTCTAAAATATAAAAAACACCTTTTACTTAACATAAAAGGTGTTATAAGATATTTCAACTCTAATGTAAAAAACTTCATTTTTAAATATTTCTTAAATTAAGTATTTAAAATTTTTTGTTTTTTAAAAAAAATATTAATTTAGAAATATTAACAACAATATTTAAACTAAAAAAAATGGAAAAATCTTATTAGCAAGTGCTTTTGCACTTATCGGAACTTTTGCTATGGCAAACGAAACAGAAACAAAAATTACAAATGAAGTTAAAGAATTATCATCAGTTATAAATTATAATACTTCTGAAGATGTTAATAATTGTGAAATAACAATTCGTGATGGTAATGGTAAATTACTTGCTTATACAATAGTTTATGCTACTTCAGAGTTAAATTGTAATTATCAAGCTGATAAGTATTTAGAGCAATATATTGCAGATCATTCATAATTGAATTAACTAATATCAACTACATTAATATAGCCTGATTATAATTAATCAGGCTATTATAAAATAAATAATAAATGAAATTAAAGCCACTATTATTAATAGTTTTATTTTGTATTGCTAATTCTATTTATGCGCAAATCTATAAGCTTGATTATCAGTTCAATAATCATGTTTCAATATTGAATAGAACAAATACATATAACACAACATTAGTATATGACGTTCCTAATAAGGTAAGTTTATATACGGTAATAAAACTAAAAGAAAAAGCAAAGAGTGAAAAAAACAGCACTTCATTAGTTATAGATGAAAAGGTGATTGATAATGAATTAATTTATAGTAATTTCAAAAAATTAGAAATGGTCATTCAAGAACAGATTGATATTGAAATGATGAATTTTACAGAAAAAATACCAACTATCAAATGGGAATTATCAAATGAAACAAAAGTAGAAAATGATTATAATCTTAAAAAAGCGACTGCTACTTTCAGAGGGCGAAACTATACAGCTTGGTACACATTAGATATTCCTGTAAATGTTGGACCATGGAAATTGCATGGACTTCCTGGCGCAATAGTAAGTGTTAATGAAGACAGCGGGAGATATTCTTGGCAATTAAAGGACGTGAAAAAGATAGAAGTAAGTACAATAAAAAATCCTTTAGAAAATAAAACGTATGCTGTAAAAAGCATCAAAGAATATCCACAATTAAAATTTGAAACGCCAGAAAGAGTTAAAGAAAAATTAAGAAAAATAGACAGTAATTTTATATTCCCAAAAGGAGAAAGAATAGATATAGAATTATTATTTGAATGGGAAAATAATTTATGATTCAATTAACTATCCAAAGCCACAGAAATTAGAAAAAAATAAGAATCTATATGAAAAATATACTTTCATTTGTAATGTTATTGTGTTTTGTAAATACATTTTGTCAAGAAAAAATACAAATAGAATACGAATTTCGAAATGAATTTGATATTGAAAATGCAAAAGATGCTGTTGTCAAAGAACGATTAAAAAACAGTAACGAAAATAGATTGTATTTTGAGTTTTTAAGTTCTGATAAAGAATCGCTTTTCCAAAGAATAGATAGAATTGATAACTCTCAGGGTAGATCAGGAGTCTCAATTTCCTTTATAAGTGGACCAGGAGGAATTTATTATAAAAATTTAGTTGACAAATCAACTCTTTCTGAAGTGAACTATAACGGAAAAAAAATGTTAATAACCGATTCTATAACAACCAAAAATTGGATATTAGCAAAAGATAAAGATAAAATTTTAGGGTTCGATGTTAAAAAAGCAACTTTACAAGTTTCTGAAAATTCATTTGTTGAAGCTTGGTATGCGTCAACAATTAAAATAAAAAATGGACCTTCTAATTATGAAGGATTACCAGGAATTATTCTAAAATTAATTTTGACGAATAAAGAAGAAAATTCCGTAAACAAACAAATTTATTTAGCAACAAAAGTTGAAGTGAGTGATAAATTAAAAATAAATAAACCAACAAAAGGTAAATCGATAACTCAAGTAGAATTTGATGAAATGATGAAAGAGGAGGAGAGAAAATTTAATGAATTATTTAAACAATAATTAAAAAACATATAAAAAGACACTGTCCAAAATTTTGT